>NZ_JARAYJ010000018.1:0-29576 GCF_033794345.1 Streptomyces niveiscabiei | reverse complement strand
GGGGCGGACCCCTCCGCGGTCCTACGGGCTCGGCCGGACTCGGCCGGGCTTCATCAGCAGCCGGCGCGCCGGGGGCCCACCGCGATGTCGGCCATCCGGACGTCGTACGACGAGGGGCTCGGGTTCGCCTGGTACAGCTGCCAGCCCAGCTTCAGCTTGTCGAACGTGGGGAACACGAAGTCGTCGGCGGTCCCGCCGTGGTTCTTCGTCGACACGGTCAGGTCGGGGTTCTCGACCCCGTCGAAGTACACCGTGACCTTGTTGTCGGACGCGTCGAGGTGGAACTCCAGGCACTGCCAGACGCCCGCGGCGGCCGGCGCCGAGGTCCGCCAGTTCGTCCAGTCGCCGGTCACGCCCAGGTCCGAGCCGACGCCGTAGAAGTTGCCCTTGTCGGTGGGCGCGTACTGGCCGCCCAACGGCCGTACCAGCGTGGGCGAATCGCTTCCGGACGCCTCCGCGAGCGTCCAGTGCGCCCAGTCCGGCTGGATCGGGACGGCGCCCAGCTTCACCCGTACCCGGGCCCAGAGGCTGTTCGCCGGAAGGTGCTTGAGCGGCAGGACGACGAACGCCTTGCCGTTGCCCTCGGTGTGGAAGAGAAGTTCCTTGCCGGGGCGGCCACTTGTGCTGGGCACCACCGTGATCGTGCTGCCGGCGGACGTCTCCGTCGTCCACGCGGGGGAGGCCGAGGCGGCAGTGGGGGGTATCGCGAAGAGCGCGGCTGCGAGGGCCAGTGAGGCCGTCGCCGCTTTTCTCAGGATTGCCATGCGCCCGAGTCTGGCTTGAACTCTCAAGCAGATCAAGGTGAGTTGACCTATCAGGCCAACACGCGGGGCCCCGCCCTCCGGTGCGCGGACCGGAGGAACGGGGCCCAGTGGGGCGTACCGAGAAGCTAGAAGCGGCGCGTGATGAGCGCTCGCTTCACCTCCTGGATCGCCTTCGTGACCTCGATGCCGCGCGGGCAGGCGTCCGTGCAGTTGAAGGTCGTGCGGCAACGCCACACGCCGTCACGGTCGTTGAGGATCTCCAGGCGCTGCTCACCGGCCTCGTCGCGCGAGTCGAAGATGAAGCGGTGCGCGTTGACGATCGCCGCCGGGCCGAAGTACTGGCCGTCGTTCCAGAAGACCGGGCACGAGGACGTGCAGGCCGCGCAGAGGATGCACTTCGTCGTGTCGTCGAAGCGCTCGCGGTCCTCGGCCGTCTGGAGGCGCTCGCGGGTCGGTTCGTTCGTGTCCTTCGTGATGAGGAAGGGCATGACGTCGCGGTACGCCTGGAAGAACGGCTCCATGTCCACGACCAGGTCCTTCAGGACCGTCAGGCCCTTGATGGGCTCGATCGTGATCGGCTTGGCCGGGTTGATGTCCTTGATCAGGGTCTTGCAGGCAAGACGGTTCTTGCCGTTGATCCGCATGGCGTCCGAGCCGCAGATGCCGTGCGCGCAGGAGCGGCGGAACGTGAGCGTGCCGTCCAGATCCCATTTGATCTTGTGGAGGCCGTCGAGGACGCGCTCCTTGGGGTCGATCTCCAGCAGGAAGTCTTCCCAGACCGCCTCCGCCGAGACCTCCGGGTTGAACCGGCGGACGCGGAACGTGACGGTGATGAGGTGGTCCGAGGCCGCGGCCTCCGCCTCCACCTTGTCCAGAACGGGAGTTGCCATCAGTACTTACGCTCCATCGGCTGGTAGCGGGTCTGCACGACCGGCTTGTAGTCGAGACGAATCGAGTCCGTGCCGTCGTCGCCGACCTCGCGGTACGCCATGGTGTGGCGCATGAAGTTGACGTCGTCGCGGTTGGGGTAGTCCTCGCGGTAGTGACCGCCGCGCGACTCCTTGCGGGCCAGCGCGGAGACGGCCATGACCTCGGCCAGGTCGAGCAGGTTGCCCAGCTCGATGGCCTCCAGGAGGTCCGTGTTGAACCGCTTGCCCTTGTCCTGCACCGAGACGTTCTTGTACCGCTCGCGCAGCTCGGCGATCTTCTCGACGGCCGTCTTGATCGTCTGCTCGGTCCGGAACACCATGACGTTCGCGTCCATGGTCTCCTGGAGCTCCTTGCGCAGCACGGCGACCCGCTCGGTGCCGGTCGACGCGCGCAGCTTCTCCACCTGGTCGACGACGAACTGCGCCGGGTTCTCCGGGAGTTCGACGAAGTCGGCGCCCTGGGAGTACTCGGCCGCCGCGATGCCGGCCCGGCGGCCGAACACGTTGATGTCCAGCAGCGAGTTGGTGCCCAGACGGTTCGCGCCGTGCACCGACACGCACGCGACCTCGCCGGCCGCGTACAGGCCCGGGACGACGGTCGTGTTGTCGCTCAGCACCTCACCCTCGACGTTCGTCGGGATGCCGCCCATCGCGTAGTGCGCGGTGGGCTGGATCGGGATCGGGTCCGTGTACGGCTCGATGCCGAGGTAGGTGCGCGCGAACTCGGTGATGTCCGGGAGCTTCGCGTCGAGCTGCTCCGGCGGGAGGTGCGTGAGGTCGAGGTAGACGTGGTCGCCCTCGGGACCGCAGCCGCGGCCCTCACGGATCTCCGTGTAGATGGAGCGCGAGACGACGTCACGCGACGCGAGGTCCTTCATGACCGGCGCGTACTTCTCCATGAAGCGCTCGCCGTCCTTGTTGCGCAGGATGCCGCCCTCACCGCGGGCGCCCTCCGTCAGCAGGATGCCCATGCGCCAGATGCCGGTCGGGTGGAACTGGAAGAACTCCATGTCCTCCAGCGGCAGCCCGCGCCGGTAGCAGGCGGCCTGCCCGTCACCGGTCAGGGTGTGCGCGTTGGACGTCACCTTGAAGAACTTGCCGGTGCCGCCGGACGCGTAGATCACGGCCTTCGCCTGGAAGACGTGGATCTCGCCGGTCGCCAGCTCGTACGCCACGACGCCCGCGGAGTGCTTGACCCCGTCGACCTCGGTGATCAGCTGGTCGAGGACGTAGAACTCGTTGAAGAACTCCACGCCCTCCTTCACGCAGTTCTGGTACAGCGTCTGGAGGATCATGTGACCGGTGCGGTCGGCCGCGTAGCAGGAGCGGCGCACCGGCGCCTCGCCGTGGTTGCGGCTGTGCCCGCCGAAGCGGCGCTGGTCGATCGTCCCGTCGGGCGTCCGGTTGAACGGCAGGCCCATCTTCTCCAGGTCGAGGACGGCGTCGATGGCCTCCTTCGCCAGGATCTCGGCGGCGTCCTGGTCGACCAGGTAGTCACCGCCCTTGACCGTGTCGAAGGTGTGCCACTCCCAGTTGTCCTCCTCCACGTTCGCCAGCGCGGCGGCCATGCCGCCTTGAGCTGCGCCCGTGTGGGAGCGGGTCGGGTAGAGCTTCGTCAGCACGGCGGTGCGGCTGCGCTTCGTCGACTCGATGGCCGCGCGCATACCGGCGCCGCCCGCGCCGACGATGACGGTGTCGTACTTGTGGATCTTCATGTTGGTCGCAGCCCCGTGCCTAGCGGATGTTCGGGTCGAAGGTGAAGATCACCAGCGTGCCCAGCAGGATGGTGAACACCGTGGCGGTGTAGAGCAGGCCCTTGAGCCACAGCCGGGTGTTCGCGCGCTCCGCGTAGTCGTTGATGACCGTACGCAGGCCGTTCGCGCCGTGCAGCATCGCCAGCCACAGCATCAGCAGGTCCCAGACCTGCCAGAACGGGGACGCCCAGCGGCCCGCGACGAACGCGAAGCCGATCTTGGAGACGCCGCCGTCCAGCACGAGCTGGATCAGCAGGTGCCCGATGACCAGGACGACCAGGACGATGCCGGACAGCCGCATGAACAGCCACGCGACCAGCTCGAAGTTGCCCCGGGTCGACTTCGGGGTCTTCTTCGTGCGCTTGCGCGGGGCCTCGATGTACGGGGCCGGGTTGTCGACGTCGTACAGCGAACCGCCCTCGACGGGGCCGATGCCGGACGCGGTGGTTTCGGTGGTGGCCATCGGTGTCAGCTCCCGAAGAGTTCGCGGGCCGCGTGGCCGAGGACGGGGTAGATCGCGCCGATCATCAGCACGACCCACAGGCCGACGACCGTCCACAGCATCTGCTTCTGGTAGCGCGGGCCCTTCGACCAGAAGTCGACGGCGATGACGCGCAGGCCGTTGAGCGCGTGGAAGAGGATGGCGGCGACGAGGCCGTACTCAAGGCACGCGACGATCGGCGTCTTGTACGTGGCTACGACCTTGTCGTAGTCCTCGGGGGAGACACGCACGAGAGCGGTGTCGAGTACGTGGACAAACAGGAAGAAGAAGATGAGGACGCCGGTGACTCGGTGAGCCACCCAGGACCACATTCCTTCCCGGCCGCGGTACAGCGTTCCAGCCGGCACGGAAGTCCCTCCGGGAGCGGGGTTCGGGGCCTGCCGGCTTGTGCTGTCGGTCGGCCCGGCCGGGTACGGTCCACCGGCCCCCAGCATGTTAGCTACGCGGTGGGGGCGGGTTTACGGCGGGCCTACCGGTGTGATCAAAGTGGCACGCGGATGGGTGAAGCCGTGGGGCATCTGGGGTGGTGGGTGCTGTTATGTGCCGGGTGCGGCGCCGTTTGGGCTGGTCGCGCTCACGCGGCGGTAGCCGCACATCGATACAGCCCCGCGCCCCTAGAGGGCGTTCAGCAGACGTTGCTTTGCCAGCTTGCGGAGTTCCTCCGCTGCCACTACCCGTTCGTCCTCCCGATCGTTGAGCAATCGTGATCGGATGGCTTCCAGGACCAAGTCCAGCGAGTCTTCGCAGACGACGAAGGCATGACCGAATTTCGCCTCGTACGCGGCATGTGCGGCGCTGAGGGCCATGCTGGCTGCTGCGTACGTTTCGTCAGGGAGTCGCGGCGTTTTCTCCGCCGCCAGCGCCTCCGCCAAGTCCCCCCTCGTCAAGTCGTACGCCGCCTCGTCCGCCGCTGCCAGGAGTGCTTCGACCGTCGGGTACGGGCGGTGGGTTGCCACCCTTGTTGCCCAGGTCTCGCTGTGGAGGCAGGACAGGAGGGTGGTGTGGGCCTCCGTGAGGGGCGCCTTGTTGAACGCCGGGAGGCGGGTGTGCGTAGGTGATGGTTGTTCGGGAAGGGCCGGTATGGCCACGCGGTGGGCGGGCAGCGGTGGTCCTCGTGTCACGGGGGGCTGGTGTGGCGTCACCGTATCGAGAGTGGTCGTGGTGTGTCCGACAGTTGCCCGAATTTCACTCGATCGGGAGAGTTTCGGAACGTGTGGTGGACGACGGGTGGTCGGTCGTGAGTCGTAGGTTGACGGCGTGAGCAGGCACAGGCGGGGCAAGCGGCAGGGTGGCGGGCGGCGGGGGGCGGTCGTCGCCGGGGCGTTCGTCGTGACCGTGGGGCTCGGGGTGGGGGTCGGGGTGTGGGCCTCGTCCGGGTCGTCCGGGTCCGGGGGCGACGCGTCGGCCGAGGCTTCAGCGCGGGCCTCCCGCGGCAGTACGCCCAGTGCCTCCCGCTCCGTCCGGCCCCCTTCCTCCTACGCCCTCTCCACCGCCCCCCGCACCATTCCCGCCGTCGCCTCCCACACCCCGGCGCGCGGGCCCGGGTGGCGGCCCGACCGCGCCTTCCGGGTCGTCGTCGACGACTCCCGGCTCGCGGACGAGGGGCGGCTGATCGCCGGGGAGCTGGGGATGTCGTACGGGGGTGAGGCGAGCGACGGCCGGGACGGCGACGTACGGCTCGAACTCGGCGAGGACGGGCCCCCGGAGGCGTACAGCATGACCGTGAGCGGGGGGAAGGTCACCGTCAGCGGGGCGTCCGAGGCGGGGGTGTTCTACGGGACGCGGACGCTGAAGCAGGAGGTGCGCGGGAGCGGGGCGGCGCCCGAAGGGGTCGTGCGGGACCGGCCCGCCAAGCCCGTACGGGGGTTCATGCTCGACATCGCGCGCAAGAACTTCTCGGCGTCCTGGATCGAGGACCGGGTGCGGGAGCTGGGCGATCTGAAGTTCAATCAGCTCGGGCTGCACTTCTCCGACGACCAGGGGTTCCGGATCGCCTCCGATATGCACCCGGAGGTCGTGTCCAAGGTTCATCTCACCAAGGCCGAGGTGAAGTCGATCGTCTCCCTCGCGGCGTCCCGGCATATCGAGATCGTGCCGGAGATCGATTCGCCGGGGCATCTCGGGGCGGTCATCTCGGCGCACCCGGAATTGCAGCTGCGGAATGTGAACGGCGTGCCCACGAAAGGCGCCGTCGACATCTCCAAGGCCGCCTCGGCGCAGATCGTCGACGAACTGCTCCGTGAATACGCCGAGTTGTTCCCCGGCTCTTCCTGGCATCTCGGCGGCGACGAGTACCAGGCCCTGACCGTGCCCAACCCCGGCGCCCTCTACTCCCAGCTCGCCGCCGCCGCGCGGAACGAGTACGGCGCCGGCGCGGGCGTCGCCGACCTCGCCACCGGGTGGCTCAACGACCGCGCGAAGGCGGTCGCCGGGCGGACCGTGCGGGCCTGGAACGACGGGTTCTACCGGGGGACGTCCGTCGAGGCCGCCGACGGCATCCAGGTCGCGTACTGGACCGGGAAGGAGCTCGGGGCGCGGAAACCGGTGGAGTATCTTTCCGCCGGGCGGAAAGTCGTCAATTACAACGACGAGTTCCTCTATTACGTGCTCGGGGAGCCGAACACGTTCGTCTATCCGACGGGGCAGCGGATCTACGAGCAGTGGAATCCTCGGGTGCTGCGGGGGGCCACCGCGGTTTCCTCGGCCTACGACTCGCAGATTCTCGGCGGGGTTTTCGCCGTGTGGTGCGATCTGTCCCAGTCGCAGACGCAGGCCCAGGTCGCCGCGGGGATCCGGATGCCGTTGCGGGCGGTCTCGCAGAAGCTGTGGGACTCCCGTACACCTGCCCTGTCGTGGGCGCGGTTCCGGGAGTTGGCGGGGCGGGTGAGCTGAAGGGGGCTGTGCTCCTGTGCTCCTGTGCTCCTGTGCGAGAATGCGCGTTCCGGGTCTGGGGAGGCCCGGAATTCTCGTGACTTTTTCTTATGGTTCGGGGGGATTTCCATGGCTGTTGTCTCGTTGCGTTCGCCGGTGTGGCTGGGGAGGGCCACGGCTGTGCTGTTGGGGGCCGTCGTCGGCGCGCGGGTGTTCTCGGTGTGGGTGGGGAGCGTGCGGTACGGCGCCTACGGCGACCTCGCGGACGGGATCGGCGACGTCGAAGCCGCGGTGGACGCGGACCGGTTGCAGGACCTGGCGGCGGTGGTCCAGGCGCCCCCGCTGATGGCCGCCATCGTCGTCTACCTCTGCTGGTTCTGGCGGGTCCGCGTGAACGCGGAGGTCTTCGAGCCGGGGGGACACGCCAAGACGCGGGGGTGGACCGTCGGCGGGTGGTTCGTGCCGGTCCTCAACCTCTGGTTCCCGCGGCGGGTGATGGTCGACGTGTGGCGGGCGAGCGCGCCGCTGGGCCGGACCGTGCCGCATGGACTCGTCGACGCGTGGTGGGCGGCTTGGGTGCTGTCGATCTACTCCAGCTGGGCGATGGGGGTGAAGTACCGGCGTGCGGAAACGGCGGCGGAGCTGCGGGAGTTCGCGGGGGTGACGATGGTCACGGACGCGGTGGGGGTCGTGGCGGGGGTGCTGGCGATCCTTGTGGTGCTGCGGGTCACGCGGATGCAGAACGAGAAGGCGATGGCGGGGCCTCGGGGGGTTGTGCTGTCGGTGGGGTGAGGGGGGGCGGTGTCGGACGGGGCGTCGTTCCGTGGAGCGGGCGGCAGGCGGACTGCGAGCCGGGGTGGTGGCTGAGCTGCGAACTGGGGCGGCAGCCGGACTGGGAACCGGGGTGGTAGCTGAGCCGCGAACCGGGGCGGCAGGTGAACTGTGGGCATCGGCCCGGCATATGCCCCGCCCCGCCCCTTTTCGCTTTCCGGCCGTTCCCACCCCCCTCTCGGCCACTTCTGGCCGGAAATCTCCGTTCCGTTTGCCCTGGCGTTTCGGGCGGTGGCCCTGTGAGACTGGGGCGCCACAGGGAAACAGGGGCTTCGTACGGGGGTGGGGCCCAGGGGAGGGAGACATCGATGAACCTGGTCGAACTGTTGGCGGGGGCCGACGAACTGACGCTGGCCGCGAGCGGGTTGGCTTGTTTGGATCGGTGCGTGTCCCTGCTGGGAGGTGACGACGAGGCCCTGAGACCCCTGTGGGGAAACCTCGCACCCGGCGGCGACCCCGAGGACTGGCCCGCCCTCCTCCAGCAGGTCCGGTCGAAACTGGACGGCTCCGCGGAGTCCGCGGACGACGCCGTACTCCTCGCCCGCGCGATGCTCGACGCCGCACCCGCCGGACGTACGGGGCCGGCACTGCGCGACTGGGCCGACACCTGCTCCCTCGCCGCCCTCCGTGTCCACCTCCTCCTCGACCTCGTGAAGACCGCCGACGACATCCCCCGCGACGGCCGCACCGAGGGCCTGCCCCCACTGGTCGTCGCCGAACTCCGGCGCCAGGCCACGGTGCTGGAGGTCGTCGCGGCGCACGGGGGCG
This sequence comes from Streptomyces niveiscabiei, assembly GCF_033794345.1. NCBI lineage: Bacteria > Bacillati > Actinomycetota > Actinomycetes > Kitasatosporales > Streptomycetaceae > Streptomyces > Streptomyces niveiscabiei. The sequence goes on along the minus strand of NZ_JARAYJ010000018.1, from coordinate 21,157 downwards.
CGGGGCTGCGGCGGGCGGTGGACGTGTCGACCGAGGGGCGACGGGTGCTGCGGGCGGTGGTTTCGCGGCGGGGGCGGGTGGTGGAGGCGTCGTGAGGGGGGCGCGGCCACGACCGCGCCCGAGGGACGTACCGAGAAGCTGGCCGACCTTGCGAGCGGGGATGCCTCTCGGGAGGATGCGAGGGGGCGTCGGCACCGAGGTGGTCGCCTGCCTGGAACGGCTGCTCGGGGACCCGGGGTCGGAGGGAATCGCCGAGGACGCGCTGGGGGACGTCAGGCGGTTCGCCGGGGTGGCGGCCCGGCGAGCGAGCGGGCGACTGCTGTGCGCCCCTCCGAAGGGCACCTCTGCCGCCGGCCGGGGCCTGCCCTGTGAGCTTCTGCCCAGCCGGTGGGCCGCCGACGGCTTCGCCCACCGGCTGCTTCCTCGTGCGCGGTCGCTGCGAGGTCGCCCCGCCGCGGACCGTGCGCCGGGCCTGCCCGCTCGGAGTTGATCGTCCAACTGAATGCCGAGATCTCCTGGACAGCCCAACTGCTCAGCGTCCGGCGCCCCTTGCCTCGAACCGCGCGGCGGATGCAGGAGTTCCTGGCCCACCGTCTTCGAGCCGGAGATTCCGAGGAACGCGTGGAGCTGGGCCTCGCGAACTCGGCCGTCCTGCGAACCGAGAGCACCTTCCCCGCCGCCCTGAGGTGAACGCGGGGGCGGTGGGCAGCGCGTACAGCCCTGCCCACCGCCCCTCCCCTACACGTCCGGCCCCAGCGCTCCCGCGTCGATCGCCCCCGCCAGAGCCCCGTACCCCGCTGCCGTGAGGTTGACGTGGTCCCCGGCGTCGGCCGCGGTGCTCAGGTTCAGCGGGGGCGGGTCCGCCGTGCTCGCCGTGTCCGGTACTCCTACCGCCGCCTCTGTGTCGGCGTAGCCCACCGTGGGGGTGTTCGCGTCGAACTGGTCCGTGATCCAGGTGTTGGTGCCGACCCGGTTCGCGTCGGCCGGCGCCGTGCAGGGGGCGTAGCCGGTGCACGGGGTGAGGGTGGTGAAGACGACCTTGACGCCCCAGCCTCTGAGCTGGGTGCGCAGGACGTCGTACGCGGCTTCGAGGCCGGTCTCGTCGGTGCCGGAGACGATGTCCTGGAGGCCCTCGTCGACGACGACCGTGGAGAGGCCGGGCAGGGCGAGGACGTCCCGGTCGAGGCGGGTGAGGACGGCCGGGCCGCCCTGTCCGGGGAGGTCGGTGGCGAGGCGGTTGGCCTCGATGCCGGTGCCGACGACACCGTACGCGGGACCGGTGAGGGCATCGGCGAGGCGGGGTGCGCCGAGGACGGCCTTGGTGGCGGCGGCGAAGGGGTCGACGAGGTTGTCGCCGAGGACCGCGACGGTCGGGCGGTTCGCGTCGGTGACGACGTCGATGCCGGTGAGGACGTCCGTGAACGAGCCCCAGGTGGTGCCCGTCCCGCTGAACGCCGTGGACGCCGTGTCGGCGGTGTGGTCGCCGGAGCCGACGGCGCTGACGTACATGGTGGTCGCGGCGGCCCAGCTGTGCTGGACGAGGTAGGGCGCGTCGTTCAGCAGGTGCAGGCTGACCATGACGCGCTTGCCGGGTGTGGCCGCGTAGGCCACCGGGTCGCTGTAGACCTCGCCGCCGACCGGGATCGTCACCGCCTTGCCGCCGCCGAAGGTGAGGTCGGCCGGTGTCGCGGTGGGGACGGCGCCGGAGGACTGGGTGGCGAGGGTGGTGTGGTCGATGGTCAGCGGGGTACGGCCGAGGGCGTTGGACAGGCGGACGCGGATGTTCGAACCGGCGACGCTCGGCGCGGCGGTGACGCGGAACGTCTGGTCCTTGTAGTCGGTGGTCTCGTAGTTGAACGCGCCTTCGTTCGGCGCGCTCCATGCCCCCGTCCAGTGCGCGCCGCCCGGCGCGGCCGTCGTGTCGCGGATCGCCATGCCGAAGATGTGCAGCCCCGGCACGTCGACGCGGGCCGTGTCGGTGAGGTCGGGCAGGGTGACCGAGCTGAGCGCGGCGCCGGCCTTGAGGGGGACGGCGAAGGCGTAGATGTTCGTGGAGCGGGTCTCCTGGGTGCCGTCGGCGTGATTGCGGTGGGGCAGGGTGAGCGCCGCCAGGGACGGGGAGCCGTACACCCAGTCGGGGACCGTCAGGTGGTACCGCTGGGCGGCGGTGCCGTCGGCGTAGGTGACCGTGCCGACCGGGCCGCCGGCCAGGCAGTCCTCGTACTGCCCGTTGCCGAGCGTGCACTCGGTCCCGCCGACGGAGGTGCCGTCGGGCACGGCGGGGCTGGTGACGTCGTCGTCGGCCCGCTGCGAGCCGACGAACCCGTACGTCGAAGACGCGAGGAACACCAACGCCCGCCCGCTGCCGCTCAGTTGCACGGTCTGGTTCGCCGCGAGGACGTTGTCGCCGCCCGTCGCGCCGAAGGAGGGGAGCGTGAACGTGGCGCCGTCCACGGTGACTTTGCCGCCGGGCTGCCAGCCGGCCGCCTTGAGGTCCTGGAGGGAGAAGGTCGCGCCGTTGCCGTCCGCGTCGCCGGCCGCGCGGTGGGCGTCGTCGGTGACGGCGGTGTTGTCGAAGGCCGCCTGGAGGCTCGGGTACGTCGTGCCGGTGTGGCCGAGCGCGGTGAACTGGTACTGCTGCTGCGCCGATACGTTCCCGGCGGCGTCGACCGCGTACACGTACAGGGTGTGGGTGCCGGGGGCGGGCGGGGTGACGGTGACGGTCGCCTTGTTGCCGGAGGCGGTGACGGTCTGGGCCGCCGGGGTGTTCGAGGTCGGCGGGCTGACGTCGAGGCGGTAGAGGAACTTGGCCGCGCTGTCGGTGGCGAGGGTAAAGCGGCCCGCCGTGCCCGCCGCCGTCGTGCCTGCCGCGTCCTCGGGGTAGAGGCCGTCCGCGCTGGTGACGTCCGGGGGCGCCGGGGCCGTCAGGTCGACGGTGAAGTGGCAGGTGGAGGAGGGGCCGCTGGTGTCCTTGCCGTCGCTCGCGGTGACGTTCCAGTTGACGACGTCCCCGGTCTTGAGGCCGCTTATGAACGTGGACGACAGCTGCTTCGGCGCGTTCGTCCCGCTGGCGACCGTCGCGCTGGCCGTGGTGGTCGCGGTGCCGCTGCCGACCCAGTACTTGTACGTCGCCGCGAGGGCGTCCTTGTCGCCGTCCGTGACGGTCGAGTTGAGGGTGGGCGGGGTCGTCGCGAGAGTCTTGCCGATCACCGGGTACGGCGCTGTCGTGCCGCAACCCGCCGAGTGCGTACCGAACTTGGCGGCCAGGGCGCTCGGCTTGGCCGGGACGTGGTTGTACTCGACGGACATCGAGGGGTTGTTGGCGAACCGCTTGAAGTAGTTGCCGTCGCCGCTGCTCTCCTGGCTGTTGACCAGGGCGAAGGTCCAGCTGGACGCCTTCGCGGCGGCCAGCCTGGCGATCGTCGAGGTGACGGAGAAGCCGCCCGAGGGTTCGCTGGAGCAGGCTGGGCCGAAGCTCTTGCTGCCCAAGTAGGTGGACAGGGCCGGCCTGTTGGACCAGGTGGTGCCGGCGCCGATCGCGCCCGTGAGGTACAGCTTCACGTCGGCGGAGAGGCTGCAACTGGCCGAGTAGTTCTCCTTGGCGTCGACGGTCGCGGCGACGATGTGGGTGCCCCAGACCGTGGAGGGGATGGCCAGTTGGAAGTACGAGCGTTCGACGCCGATGCAGCCCGACCAGCTGTTGTAGCCGACGCCGGGGTCGCCGTACTGGGTGGAGTCGTAGTTCTTCGCGGAGGGGCAGCCCTGCTGGGTCTCGATGTAGTGCTGCTTGGCGCCGGAGGCGTAGTGGGGGTTCCAGGTGGGGTCGATGTAGACCGGGTAGTGGGTGGCGGTGCCGGTGAGGAGGGACTGGTCGGGGGTGAGGGAGAGGGTGGAGCCGGTGACGTCGTCGGCGACGTGGGCGGTGCGGGCGCCGGGGGCGGGGCCGGTGGTCGTGGTGGCAGTGCCCGAGTCGCCTGTTTCTGCCAGGAGTCGGGCCTTGGCCGTGTTCGTGGTCGTCGTCGAGTCCCACATCAGCGGCTGCGGCGCGCTGAACATCACCTGGCCGTTGGGCGTGGCCGCCTGGAGGTTGTCGTGGCCGTCGTCGGTGACCGTCAATCCGGTGGTGTGCGTGGTGAGTTGGAGCTTCGCCAGGGCGGGGTTCGCGGCGGCGGTCGCCGTCTTGACGACGATCAGCTCCGAGAAGCCGCCGGTCGTGTCCGCCGTGAGTCGCAGGTCGACGTCCTGGAGGACGTCCGGGTAGGTGATCGTCGGGCCCGAGACCGTGGGTGCGGGGAGCGACGTCGGCCAGGAGAAGGCGAGTTGGGACTTCCCGGCGGTCATCGTGACCAGCGGGCCGGTGCCGCCGCCTGAGAAGGTGAGCGGCTCGGCGGAGGCGGCGGGGCTGTAGCCGCCGGCGTCGGCGTGGAGGGTGGCGTCGACCGGGACCCAGGCGCCGTTCTGCCGGACGCGGGCCGGCAGCAGGCTGTTCGTCCACGTGACCGTTCCCGACGGGTTGGCCTGCGCGGTGGAGGTCTCGGTGGTGAGCGCGTCGACGGTGACCGGAGTGCCGCTCGCGGACGCCTTCGCCTGTGCGGCGGCCAGCGCGGTTTCCTGGGTCGCCGTCAACCCCGAGTCATCGGGCGGGAGTTGGGTGCCTGTCGGGCCGTCGGGGCGGGTGGTGGTGAGCGGCGGGGCCGGGACGCCGGGCAAGGGGGCGGCGCTGTCGGCCGTGGCGGGGACTGCTGTCAGTCCCACCGAGGCCAGCGGTGCGAGAAGCGCCAGGGTCACGGCTCTTCGTAGTGCGGACATGCGGAATTCCCCCCGGCCGGGCGAGTGCGTCTGATGCGCACACCATAAGGAGAGCCTTTTCCTTATTTCGGGTCATAGGGGACGGATGATTTCCGCCCTCCCGATCCTTTGGGTTTGCTTTGACCTCTTTGGCGTATGCACGCAATCTCTTTATCTCCTCCTTGACCTCCTCATCTGTGGCGTCGGTTAGCTTCACGGGGCCTTCACTAGGGGATGGGGATATCAGGTGACTCGCGGCACGAGGTTGGTTCGAAATTTCGGAAGAATTGGCAGACGCAGATCCACGGCCCGGATCTGGCTGATTCTCACGACGACGCTCGCCCTGCTCCTCTCCCTTTCCGCCACCCAGACCGCGCTCGCGGCGGCCACACCCGCCCCCGGTCACCTGGTGAAGCCCCAGAAGGACCGCTCGGTCCCGGTCACCCCCGTCCACGGACACGCCGTACCCGCGCCCCGCATGCCGTCCTGGAACCCGAAGACCGCCGAGACGGCCTTGCCGACGGCCGCAGCAGCCGACACCACCCTCGCCGCGAAGTCCCGCGCCGGACGCCTCCCCGTCACCGTCACCCCGACGGGTCCGCACCGCGCTCCCGCCGCGACGAAGCTCCACATCTCCCTCCCCGGCGCGCAGGCGGCCCGGAAGCTGGGCCTGCCCGGCGTCCTGGTCGCCGTCCAGCCCAAGAGCGCCACCCCGGGCGGCAGCGCCCAAGTAGCCCTGGACTACGCGGCGTTCAAGGACGCGTACGGCGGCGACTGGGCCACCCGCCTGCGCCTCGTCCAGCTCCCCGCGTGTGCCCTGACCACCCCGAGCGCACCCCGCTGCCGTACCCGCACCCCGCTGCCCTCGGCCAACGACGCGCGCCACGAGCAGGTCACCGCGACCGTCCAGGTCCCCCGCACGACGGCGTCCCCCATGGTCCTCGCGGCCGTCGCCGGGACGGCGGGTGGCGGCGGCAGCTACGCGGCCACCTCCCTCGCTCCCTCCGGGCAGTGGTCGGCCGGCGGCTCCAGCGGCGCGTTCAGCTACTCGTACCCCATCCCCGTCCCGGACGTCCCCGGCAGCCTCGCCCCCAGCGTCTCCCTCGACTACAGCTCCCAGGCCGTGGACGGGCGGACCTCCTCCACCAACGCCCAGTCCTCCTGGATCGGCGACGGCTGGGACTACGCGCCCGGCTTCGTCGAGCGCGGCTACGCCTCCTGCGCCGACGACACCGCGAACGGCACCCCGAAGACCTCCGACGAGTGCTGGTCGGACGACGCCGACACGCTCACCCTGTCCCTCAACGGGTCCTCCAACACCCTCGTCCACGACGACGCCACCAGCACCTGGCACCCCCAGGACGACAACGGCGAGAAGATCCAGGTCAAGACGGACACCGTCAACGGCGACAACGACAACGAGTACTTCGTCGTCACCACCGCCGACGGCACCCAGTACTACTTCGGCCTCAACCGCCTCCCCGGCTGGACCACCGGCGCCGCCACCACCAACTCGGTGTTCACGGCCCCCGTCTACGGCAACGACACGGGCGAGCCCTGCCACGCCGCGACCTTCGCCGGCTCCTGGTGCCAGCAGGGCTACCGCTGGAACCTCGACTACACGGTCGACCCGCACGGCAACGCCATCAGCTACTGGTACACGCCGGAGACCGGCTACTACGGCCGCGACAACGCGACCACCCCCACGCCGTACACCCGCTCCGGCTACCTCGCGAAGATCCAGTACGGCCAGCTCGCCGGGAAGGTCTACGACACCGCGTCCCCGGCCGCCGCCCAGGTCCTCTTCGACACCGCCGAACGCTGCCTGCCCGACGCGAACTTCGACTGCGCGCCCGCCAAGATGACGGCCGCCAACGCCACCCACTGGCCGGACGTCCCCGTCGACCAGGTCTGCCCGTCCACCGGCACCTGCGACAACCACGGCCCCGCGTTCTTCAGCAGCCGCCGCCTCACCGGCATCCGCCCCCAGACGCTCGTCGCCGGCGCCTACACGGACGTCGACGCCTGGACGCTCGCCCACACCTTCCCGGCCACCGGGGACACCACCACCCCGGCCCTGTGGCTGTCGTCCATCACCCGCACCGGCAAGGACGGCGGCAGCCTCGCCCTGCCTCCCATCACGTTCACCGGCCAGGCCCTCGCCAACCGGGTCGACGGACTCGACGGCTACCAGCCGATCACCCGCTACCGGATCACCAAGGTCACCACCGAGTCCGGCGGCACGACCACCGTCAACTACACGGGCCCTCAGTGCCACCGCACCGGCACGCCCGTCCTCCCCTCGGCCGCCGACACCAACACTCTGCGCTGCTACCCGCAGTACTGGACCCCGCCGGGCCAGACCTCGCCGCAGCTCGACTGGTTCAACAAGTTCGTCGTCACCTCCGTCACCCAGCAGGACGCGACGGGCGGCGGCCTGCCCGTCCAGACCACGTACAGCTACCTCGGCGACCCCGCCTGGCACTACAACGACGACTCCCTCACCCAGGCCAAGTACCGCACCTGGAACCAGTGGCGCGGCTACGGGAAGGTCGAGACCCGCACCGGCACCTCACCCGGCACCCTCACCCTCTCCCGGCAGACCTACTTCCGGGGCATGGACGGCGACAAGACGTCCACCGGCACCCGCTCCGTCACCCTCGACGCCGCGATCGGCGGCGACACCCAGAAGGACTCCGACTGGCTGACCGGCCAGGTCTTCGAGACCCAGTCGTACAACGGCGACGGCGGCGCCCTCCTGTCCGACGGCGTCACCGACCCGTGGACCTCGGCGGCGACGGCCACCCAGACCCGTACGAAGACCGGCCTGGACCCGCTCGTCGCGCGCCGCACCAACATGCAGCGCGCCCGCAGCGTGACCACGAAGGCCGACGGCACCAAGCAGACCACCGAGATCGACTACACCCTCGACCCCGCGACCGGCCTGCCCACCGCCGTCGACGACCAGGGCGACACCTCCACCACCACCGACGACACCTGCACCCGCACCTGGTACGCCAAGGACGCCTCCGGCGCGACCCTGCCCGCGCCCCGCCGGGTCCAGGAGGTCGCCGTCGCCTGCGCGGCCACCCCCACCTACCCGAAGGACCTGGTCAGCGACGACCTCACCTTCTTCGACGGCTCCACGGACAACACCGCCCCGCCCACCAAGGGCGACGTGACGATGGTCCAGAAGGCCGACTCGGTCGCCGCCGACGGCACGGCGCACTACATCACCGCGCTGAAGACCGGCTACGACTCCTACGGCCGCGAGCACACCGAGACCGACGCGGACGGCCGTACCACCACCACCGACTTCACCCCCGCGACCGGCGCCTCCCCCACCTCCGTCAAGATCACCCGCCCCCAGGTCACCGGCCAGACGGCGCCCTTCACCACGACCTCCACCCTCGACCCCGCACGCGGCACCGACCTGAAGACCACGGACGCGGCGGGCTACGCCACCAACAGCACCTACGACCCGCTGGGCCGCCTCACCGCCGTATGGAACCCGGGGTTCACCACCAGCAACAACCCCAACACCAAGTACGCCTACGACCTGAACCCGAGTGCTCCCTCGACGGTCACCACCCAGACCCTCCAGGACGACAACACCTACCGCACCTCCATCTCCCTCTACGACGCGCTGCTGCGCCCGCGCGAGACGCAGACGGCGACCGTCGACGGCGGGCGGGTCATCACCGACACGGTGTACGACTCCCACGGCTGGGCGGTCAGCTCGTCGTCCCCGTACTACAACTCGGGTACCCCCTCGGGGACGCTGGTGGACGCCGCCGACAACCAGACGCCGTCCCAGACCGGCACGGTCTACGACGGCGCGGGCCGGCCCACCGCCTCCATCGCCTACCACTTCGCCACCGAGACCTGGCGCACCACGACGGCCTACCCCGGCTCCGACCGGGTGGACGTCACACCCCCCGCGGGTACTACCCCGACGACGACCTACACGGACGCGCGCGGCAGGCTGTCCAAGCTCCTGCGGTACCACGGGACTACCCCCACAGGGGTAGCGGACACCGTCACCTACACGTACGACGCGGCGGGCAACCAGACCGGCCAGGACGACGGCCAGGGCCACGTCTGGAGCAGCGGCTACGACCTCCTCGGCCGCCGCACCACCCAGACCGACCCCGACACCGGCACCTCGACCTCGGCCTACGACAACGCCGGCCAGCTCCTGTCCACCACGGACGCCCGGCACAAGACGATCGGCTACCAGTACGACGAACTGGGCCGCAAGAAGGCCGAGTTCGACCTCACCGGCGGCGCCGCCCCCTCCACCGCGAACGAGCTGGCCTCCTGGACGTACGACACCCTCAAGAAGGACCGCCCCACCTCCTCCACCCGCTACATCGGCGGCACCTCCGGCGCGGCCTACACCCAGAAGGTCCTCGGCTACGACAGCCACGGCTGGGTCCAGGGCACCCAACTCGTGATCCCCTCCACCGAGGGCGCGCTCGCCGGGAACTACACGAGGTCCAACCACTACAAGCTCACGGGCACCCTTGAGGACTACTCCGAGGGCCTCCCCTCGACCGTGAAACTCCCGGGTGAGGATGTCGCCTACACCTACGACAAGTACGGGCGCCCCATCGGGGTCGGGGGTGACACCAACGGCTGGGAGTACGTCCGGGACCTGAAGTACACCGAGTTCGACGAACCCTCCCAGTTCACCTACGGGGTCGACGGCAACTTCACCCAGCAGACCCTGACGTACGACGACCAGACCCACCGTCTGACCGGCTCCACCGTCACCACCAAGTCCGGCGCGGCCATCAGCGACCAGACGAAGTACGTCTACCAGCCCTCCGGCAACATCACGAAGATCACCGACAAGCTGGAGACCGGCGCCACCGACACCCAGTGCTACTCCTACGACTGGGCCCAGCGCCTCAGCGCGGCCTGGACGGCGAAGGACGACTGCGCGGGGGCGCCCGGCGCGGCCACGGTGGGGGGACCCTCGCCGTACTGGCAGAGCTGGACGTACGACGCGACCGGCGCCCGCCTCACCCAGACCGACCACGACACCACCGGCTCCTCGGACACGACGGCGACGTACACGCCGTTCGCGGCAGGCAAGGGCCCCGCGCACGCGGTCTCCCAGGTCACACGGACCGGCCCGGCGGACTCGACGGTCAACACGTACGGGTACGACGCCGCCGGCAACGTCACCACCCGCACGACCCGCGCCGGCACCGACACCCTCACGTACGACGACGAGGACAACCTCACCGAGCTGTCCTCGACGGGGACGGCCGCCGACACGACGTACCTGTACGACGCCGACGGCACTCTGCTCCTGCGCCACGGACCCGACGCGACGACCCTCTACGCCGGCGACGAGGAACTTACCCTCAAGAAGGGCGCCACCAGCGCCGACGGCCTCCGGTACATCTCCATGGCGGGGCAGACCGTCGCCGTCCACTCCTCCGACGGCCACTTCACGTACCTGATCCCCGACCACCAGGGCACCGGCACCCTCGCCGTCGACTCCCAGACCCAGGCGGTCACCCGGCGCCAGTTCAAGCCCTTCGGGGAGGCCCGGGACCAGAGCGGGACGTGGGTCGGGCAGCGTGGGTTCGTCGGGGGCACGCAGGACGACAACACAGGGCTGACGAATCTGGGGGCGCGGGAGTACGACCCGTCGATCGGGCGGTTCCTGAGCCCTGACCCGGTGCTGGACAGCGGGGCGCCGCAGACGTGGAACGCGTACGACTACGCCGCCGACTCCCCGGTCACCCTCTCCGACCCGTCCGGGCTGTGTCCTGCCGACCTGTGCGGTATCGGGTACCCCATCGGAGGTACGGGTACGGGGCCCGGCAACCCCGTCCGCTACATCACCGACGGGCCGGTCGACCCGGGTGGTCCCAACCACGCCACGTGCCATCACGGGCGCTGCTCCGACGGGCACGCGTACGGCGCCAGCGGCGGGAACATCAGCAAGAAGACGTACGACCCGCAGGCCGAGGCTCGCGCGATCGCCCGCGCGAAGTCTACGGCGAACGCTGCCGCTGCCGCCGCGAAGAAGCAGGTCACCGGCCTCAAGCACCAGCTTTTGAACCTCGTCGCCGATGTCCTCGGCGTCACCGACGCCTACAACTGCTTCACCAAGGGCGACGTCATGGGTTGCCTCAACACGGCCCTCACGGCCGTGCCCTGGGGCAAGGCGTTCAAGGCCATCAAGGTCGGGGTCGAGGCGTTCAAGATCTGGCGGCAGCTCGACCGGGCGTACACGGCGGTCAAGGACGCGGAGGAAGCGGCACGGGTCGCGGAGGACGCCGCCCGCAGTGAGCGGGCGATGGCTGATGCGGAGCGGGCTGGGAGTGATGCCGAGGGTGCCGCGAGCTGCGAGGTGCACAGCTTCACGCCGACGACACCGGTGCGCCTGGCCGACGGCACATCGAAACCGATCAGCAAGGTGAAGGCGGGGGACAAGGTCCTGGCGACGGACCCCCAGACGGGCGTCACCTCACCGGAACCGGTCCAGAAAGTCATCGTCACCCGCAACGACCACGACTTCACGATCCTGACGCTGTCCGTGGCACCGGTCCGAGGACCGCCCTCGTCCGGCGACAACTCCGGCAAGTCCCAGACGCTGACGACGACTTGGCACCACCCCTTCTGGGATGCGGGGCGGCAGCGGTGGGTCGACGCCCACGATCTGGCACCGGGGACGAAGCTCCGCCAGCCTGACGGGTCGGTCGTCGTGGTGGCGGGGGTGCAGAATTTCCACCGGGGCGGGGTCACTTATGACCTGACCGTCGGGACGCTGCATACGTACTATGTGGTGGCGGGTACTGCGGCGGTCCTGGTCCACAATTGCGGGGTCGCGGGACCTGAATCGACAGTCACTAACCTTCCGGAAGCAGTGGCTCCCAAGCCTCTTAAACCCGCTCAAGCAGAATCGGCATGGAAAGACTTCCTGGGAGAAGGGCCGTACACGAATATCCATCCTCGTACGGGGATGCCCGATCCGAGCCGCCTTGTGTCGGCTGACGGCCGGCGCAGCATCCGGATGGGGGATCATGAGATGAATAGTAAGCCCACGAAATTCCACTTCCATATGGAAACGTGGGACTGGGTTGCTCCGTCGAACGAATGGATTGTAGGGAATACGATGGTTCGCGTCCCGCTGGGGCTGAAGTGATGAGGGTGGAAATCATCCGGCTTCTGGATGTCGAGGAAGGGCGAGTCGTATTCCGCTCTGAACTCGGACAGGTGTCTGGCTACTGGGCTGGGTCGAATCCCGCTCGGCTTGGCGAGTTTGACGTCGAGCTGGAAATTCCAGAGGTGATTGACCGGTGGACCGTTCTCGAAACTCCTTCCCCCGGATCGATTGAAGGGGATGGTGAAGTGGGTGTCTCTATCACGGGACGTGTCGTTACTGTCGGGGAGGGGGATGATCCCGTTGTGGGGATCAGGGTCGGGTCCGACGTCGTTCTGGTCGAAGCGTCGAATCGGAAGGGGGGAATCAACCCTGGAGATGTTGTCTCCATGACTGTTTCCAGAATTCTGATTTACCCATATCGCCTTTGATGATGCGGATACCTCTCCCTGTCATGAGTGGAGGTCGCGTTGTGGGGGCAGCGGCAAGAGAGCGGTGTTGGATGCCGGCTGTGTGACCTGTTCCACACCCCAACCCCGTGATGCTTTCCGCCCGTTCGTCGCTGGGAGTAGTGAGGGCCGCGTCGCGGACCGGCGGCCGGTGCGGTCCCACGGGGGTGGGCCGCGCGGGCGTCGCCCTCGGACTTCGGCATCAACGGGGACTTGTTGTGGGGCAGGGTGGGGAACCCCGGCGCCCTCAGGCGGCGTTCGACGGGGAGCTCGGGGTGGCCGTCGCCCGTGCCCAGGAGGGCGATGAGGGGGCGTTCGGGGTTGTGTATCGGATCGTGCAGCCCGGGTTGCTCGGGTATCTCAAGGGGATCGTGGGGGAGGAGGCTGAGGACGTCGCGTCCGAGGCGTGGCTGGAGATCGCCCGGGATCTGGGGCGGTTCCGGGGGGACGGGGCCGGGTTCCGGGGCTGGTCGGCGACCATCGCGCGGCACCGGGCCCTCGATCATCTGCGGCGGATGAAGGTGCGTCCCGTACGGGGCGGTTCGCTGGAGGACGTCGAACCTGTCGCGCCGCACGACACGTACGACCAGGTCGCCGAGGCGCTGTCGACCGAGCGCGCCCTCAGCCTCGTACGGATGCTGCCGCCCGATCAGGCGGAGGCCGTGCTGTTGAGGGTCGTCGTCGGGCTCGACGGGCCTGCCGCCGCCCGTGTGCTCGGTAAGCGCCCCGGGGCCGTACGGACCGCCGCTCATCGTGGACTGCGGCGGCTGGCGAGGGAGTTGGGGATCGAATGACCGATCTGCCCCGGCTTCTCGCCGACGCGCTGGCGCTGCCCGACCCTGATGCCGGGGCGGAGGCCGAGGCGTTGGCCGCGTTCCGGGTGGCGCGGGATTCGGGGGCGCTGCGGGCGCCGACCCGGCGGTGCGACGACTGGCGGCGGGAGGGCGACGAACCGTGCGGCGGGGGGTCGTGAGGAAGCGCGGACAGGCGACGACCGGGGTCGCCACCCCCCACAGGAGAGACCCCGGCCGTCGTTGTACGGGTCGCGCGGCGGCCCGTGTTCTGTACAGCGTCGGGAGGGCGGTTTCTGTCACACCTGGCCCGGACGCACGGGGGACCGGCGTGGACGGGGCGCGGACTGAGGTCGTAACGTGCCTTTCGCGCCGGGTTGCGGGGCGGGTGACCGACCGCCTCGTCCAGGGATCTCCGTGGCGCGGATCAGCGGATCAGACGAACTAGGGACCAGGGTGCCGGGGTGCTGGGGGACGACGCGGAGCTGACTGCCGCGGTGCTCGGTGCGCAGGGCGGGGACGAGGAAGCGTTCCGGGCCGTGTACCGCGCCGTGCATCCTCGGCTGCTCGGATATGTGCGGACCCTGGTGGGGGAGGCGGACGCGGAGGACGTGACCTCCGAGGCCTGGTTGCAGATCGCCCGGGACCTGGAGCGGTTCGGCGGGGACGCCGACAGGTTCCGGGGGTGGGCCGCGCGGATCGCTCGTAATCGTGCTCTTGATCACATCCGGATGCGGGGGCGGCGGCCCGCCATCGGCGGCGACGAGACCGAGCTGACCGGGCACGCCGCCGCGTCGGACACCGCGGGGGAGGCCATCGAGGCGCTCGCGACCGACCGTACGCTCTCCCTGATCGCGCGGCTTCCGCAGGACCAGGCCGAGGCCGTCGTCCTGCGGGTCGTGATGGGGCTCGACGCGAAGACCGCCGCCGAGACGCTGGGCAAGCGCCCCGGCGCCGTACGGACCGCCGCGCATCGCGGACTGAAGAAGCTCGCCGAGCTGATCGGGGAGGATCCCGGCGCCTCGGGCGTGCTCGACGCGCTGCCGCAGCAGGCGGGGCCGGGTGTGACGCATGCGTGCGCGCGGACGCAGAAGGACATGTGATGGCCGACGAGCAGTACAGGTGGCTGGACTCCGGAACGGCGGAACGGCTGCTGAGCGGGGAGTCGCCCGACGTCGTCGAGCCCGCGGACCGGGAGCGGGCGGCGCGTCTCGCGCGCACGCTCGGTTCGCTGACACCGGCCGCCCCGACGGACGGCGCCGAACTGCCGGGCGAGGCCGCCGCGCTGGCCGCGTTCCGCAAGGTGCGCGCGGAGCGGGTGGCGGAGGCGCCGGACGGCATCGCCGGAGGGCCGGTGGGGGACGCCGCCGAGGTCGGGGACGTCGTCCAGCTCGGGGTGCCCGCCGCGCCCGCCGGGGTGTCGCGGCGGCAGAAGGTCGCCCGGTTCGGGCTCGCCGCCGTCCTCGTGCTCGGGGTCGCGGGCGGTGCGGCCGTGGTGGCCGGGGTGGGGTCCGGGGGGTCGGGTACGCCCGAGCCGGGGGCGAGCGTGTCCTCCGCCGCCACGCCCGCGCCCGGGGAGTCCCAGGGGGGTACGCCGGTACCCGAGCCGGGGGTCAGCGCCGAGGGCGTGGTGCCCGACGGCGGGGGCGCCGGGGGTACTACGGGGGGAGGGCCGTCCGGTGGGGCCGGTGGATCCGCCGTGTCCGGGGGGTCCGGGGCATCCGGGGGGACTACTCCAGGGGGAGGCGGCGGGGCGGGCGCCCGCGAGAACGAGGCCCTCGACACCACCTGCCGTGACCTCGCGCTGGGGCGTTCCGTGGACGGGGCACGGCGCAAGTCCCTGGAGGGAGCCGCCGGGGGCGCGGCCAAGGTGCCCGCCTACTGCGCCGGGGTACTTCAGGGGGACAAGGGTGACAAGGGCGACAAGGGCGGGTGGGGCTCGGGGGGTTCCGGCGGCGGCGTGTCCGGCGGGAACAACGGGGGCGGCGGGAACCAAGGGGGCCAAGGGGGCCAGGGAGGCCAAGGGGGCTCCGGGGTCTTCGGGGGCTCCGGGGGCTTCGGAGGGAGCAACGGGGGTGGTACGAGTACGGGGTCGAACGGCGGCGGGTCCAGGTCCGGCGGGGGGTCCGGCGGAGGGTCCGGCTCCGGGGGTAGCTCTCAGGGGGGATGGGGAGCGGGGTTCCTGTCCGGGGGGTCCGCCGGAAGCACCAAGGGCGCCTGGGGTGGTGGGGGTAACTCCGGAGGGGGACACGGCGGGGGATACGGCGGTGGTACGTACGGCGGTGGCGGTGGCGGCAGTCACAGCGGTGGCGGGCACAGCGGCGGGGGCGGCGCACGCCCGCACGGCGCCGCACAGCTCCTCGCCTAGCCCTGACCTGCCGTTTTCCGGCGTTCAGAAAAAACTTCTCTGAGGGTGTGACACTTTCCCGCCCCCCGGCGCAGTAACAAGTGAGCCGACTGGTCATCGGCCCTCGCACAGAGCCGGGGTTCCCCCCGTACCTACGGCTCCGTGCACCTGGCGCGGGCGGGACACGTTCCCCCGGTCCCGTCCGCGCCCACTCCTCCCTCCGCGGGACTCCCGTACACCGCTGGGCCAAGATGGTGCAAGGGCACATCAGCTCGGCGAGAGGCGGCGACAGCATGACGCGCGAGTCGGAGTCCGGACTCCCCATCGAACCGGTCTACGGCCCGGAGGCCCTCGCGGACTGGGACCCGGCGCGCAAGCTCGGGGTACCCGGGGAGTACCCGTACACCCGGGGCGTGTACCCGTCGATGTACACCGGCCGCCCCTGGACGATGCGCCAGTACGCCGGCTTCGGCACGGCCGTGGAGTCCAACGCCCGCTACCGCCACCTCATCGCCCACGGCACGACGGGCCTGTCCGTCGCCTTCGACCTCCCCACGCAGATGGGCCACGACTCGGACGCCCCGATCGCCTCCGGCGAGGTCGGCAAGGTGGGCGTCGCGATCGACTCCGTGGACGACATGAAGGTGCTGTTCGACGGCATCCCCCTGGACCAGGTGTCGACGTCGATGACGATCAACGCCCCCGCCGCGCTGCTCCTGTTGATGTACCAGCTCGTCGCGGAGGAACAGGGCGTCGAGGCGAGCGCGCTGACGGGGACGATCCAGAACGACGTACTCAAGGAGTACATCGCGCGGGGGACGTACATCTTCCCGCCCAAGCCGTCCCTGAGGCTGACCGCCGACATCTTCAAGTACTGCCGGGCCGAGATCCCGAGGTGGAACACGATCTCGATCTCCGGGTACCACATGGCGGAGGCGGGCGCGAGCCCCGCACAGGAGATCGCGTTCACGCTGGCCGACGGGATCGAGTACGTCCGTACGGCGGTCGCCGCCGGCATGGACGTCGACGACTTCGCGCCCCGCCTCTCGTTCTTCTTCGTCGCGCGCACGACGATCCTGGAGGAGGTCGCCAAGTTCCGCGCGGCACGGCGCATTTGGGCCCGCGTGATGAAGGAGGAGTTCGGCGCGCGCAATCCCAAGTCCCTGATGCTGAGGTTCCACACGCAGACCGCCGGCGTGCAGCTCACCGCGCAGCAGCCCGAGGTGAACCTCGTCCGGGTCGCCGTCCAGGCCCTCGGCGCGGTGTTCGGCGGCACCCAGTCCCTGCACACCAACTCCTTCGACGAGGCCATCGCCCTGCCGACCGACAAGAGCGCGCGCCTCGCGCTGCGGACCCAGCAGGTGCTGGCGTACGAGACCGACGTGACCGCCACCGTCGACCCCTTCGCCGGGTCGTACGTCGTCGAGCGGATGACGGACGACGTCGAGGCCGCCGCCCTCGAACTCATGGGCAAGGTCGAGGAGTTGGGCGGAGCCGTCGCCGCGATCGAGCACGGCTTCCAGAAGGGCGAGATCGAGCGCAGCGCGTACCGGATCGCCCAGGAGCAGGACGCCGGGGAGCGGGTCGTCGTCGGCGTCAACCGGTTCCGCCTCGACGAGGAGGAGCCGTACGAGCCGCTGCGCGTCGACCCGGCGATCGAGGCGCAACAGGCGCGCAGGCTGGCGGAGTTGAGGGCGGGCCGGGACCAGGGCGCGGTGGACACCGCGCTGGACGCGCTGCGCAAGGCGGCGTCCGGCGAGGACAACGTGCTGTACCCGATGCGGGAGGCGCTGCGGGCGAGGGCGACGGTGGGCGAGGTGTGCGACGCGCTGCGGGAGGTGTGGGGGACGTACGTCCCGACGGACGCGTTCTGACCTGTTCCGGGCCTTGGAAGCGCCCGGCATCCCCATGCCACACTCGGTCCCATGCTTGGTGTCATCGACCTCCCCACCTACCTCGTCGGCCTCATGGTGATCGTCCTGCTGCCGGGGCCCAACTCGCTGTACGTCCTCTCCGTCGCCGCCCGGCGAGGGATACGCGCCGGGTACACCGCGGCGGCCGGCGTCTGGTGCGGGGACACCGTGCTGATGACGCTCTCAGCCGCCGGCGTCGCCTCGCTGCTCCAGGGGAACGCGCTGCTGTTCGGGATCGTGAAGTACGCCGGCGCCGGGTACCTGAGCTGGCTCGCGGTCGGGATGCTGCGGGCCGCGTGGGGGATGTGGCGGGCGCGGCGGACGGCGGCGGAGGGGGAGGCAACTCCCGTCGCCGCGCGGGGAGATGAGCGGCCGTTCCGGCGGGCGTTCGTCGTGAGCCTGCTCAACCCGAAGGCGATCCTGTTCTTCATCGCCTTCTTCGTGCAGTTCGTGTCAGAGTCCAACCCGGTCGTGGGGTTCGTAACTCTGGGCGTACTCGCCCAGTTGGCAAGCGTGTTGTACCTGTCTGCGCTCATCTTCGGCGGGTCTCGTCTGGCTGCTGCGTTCCGTCGTCGGAGGAGGCTTAGCGTAGGGGCCACCTCGGCCGCCGGGGTGCTGTTCCTGGGGTTCGCCGTCAAGCTGTCTCTGGCAAGTGCGTAGGGGGCTGGAGTGTCTCACCTTGACGATGCGGCGGCCATGCTCGCCCGGATGAGCCTCCAAGAGCAGCGCGAGGCACTAGGAGCCCTCGGCCTGCCCGAGAGGCCCTCGAAGGAGTCTCAGGAGCCTTCCAAGGTCACCCCGTTCTCTGCCCTTGTCGGCACGCCCAGTAGGCGGAAGCGGAAGCCACTCACGGTGAGGGCCGTGCGTGGCCCCGAGGTGTCCTGACCCTCGGTTTACCCGACAACGCGAATATTGGCGTTGTCGGATAGACGCCCAGAGTCAACCTCCGTACCGTCGTGTTCACAGGCCCCAACCGGGGGCAGACGCAAGGGGGTTTGAGCATGGCACGCGAAGAACTGACCCGACTTACTGGCAACGGAGAGGGCAACTGCAACAAGAACGACTGCCCTAACGTCTACCGAACAGCGTCGGGTTCGTTCGTCGTCCAAGGGGACGTGTCTGACGCGTTCGCTGCTCCCAGCGGGGAAGGACTTGTAGAGATCCCTGAAGAGACACTGAGGGAGGCTTTCCGTGCTCTTGGATGGTGAGGAATGGGCAGCTCGGTTCGAGTCTTTCCAGCGTGAAGCATGGCGGCTGGAGACTCTGCCCGAGTATCGCGTTCCGCAGGAAGCCGAGGAGATCGAGGCATTTCTTGCCGGGGAGCGAATCGACCCGCACGCGTACTCGAACGAGTACACCGACGACCTTAAACGGTTGCGGCGGGAGGGGAAGAGCAAGGGGCGCGTTCACGTCGTGTCTCGACCCCTGTCGGACTACCTGCGTTACGAGTTCATGTACTACCGGCCGCATATGTGGGCCGGTGAAGACATTCGCATCATGGATGTCACTGGTCGCCCCAATCCCCTTGAAGGGGTGCAGGACTTCTGGATGTTCGACCAGACGGAAGTCGTGCTCATGCACTATCAGGTAGACGGTACGCAGATCAGCCGTGAAGTATTCGAGGGGGACGTGAGCCCGTTCCTCGAATACCAGCGCATTGCTCTGGCGGAGTCAGTGTCTTTCGAGGAGTACGTGAAGGGCCTTGACCTTTGAACCTGAGTCCCTAGGTCGGTCGAGGTCGGACCTAGCGGAAGTACTACGCAGTGAGCGCAAGCGGGCCGGGTTGACTCAGACCCGGCTTGCTCGTCGCTGCAACATGTCACAGACCAAAATCAGTAACATCGAAGGAGGGAAGCTCACCCCCACCATTTTTGATATTGAGCTAATTATTGAAGCTCTTGGAATTGATGGACCTGTCGCCGAGGGAATACTTGAGTTGGCGCGCACAGCCAACACGGAATGGCAGGATGACTGGGCTTCTCAACGGCGGGGATTGGACAAGAAGCAGAACGAGTTGGCCCGACTCGAAGCCGTCACCACAGAGTTCCGATTCTTCTTGCCGACAATGATTACGGGCCTACTTGCAACGCCCGACTACGTACGGGCGAGTCTCGCGGGGAATTCCGGTGACATGTCCAAGACCGTGGCTAAGAAGCTGGAACGACAACAGGTCCTATTGGACTCGTCAAAGTTCTTCACTTTCCTACTGACGGAACAGGCTGTCCGGTGGCCTCTGGCTTCTCCCATCGTAATGGCTATGCAGCTCGACCGGCTGACGTCCGTCTCACGAATTCCCAACGTCCGACTAGGCGTCATACCTCTTGGGGTGGTCCGCCCTATCACTGAGACCCCGTTGAGTGTCTTCACGGTGTATGACCGAAGACTGGTGCAAGTCGAGACCAATACGGGGGCTCTGATTCTCCGTGACCATAGAGACATAAGCGCATACCGAGATGACTTCGATCGGTACGAGTCCTATGCCGCCTTCGGGGACGAGTGCAGGGATCTCCTGTCCGAGTGGGCCATGATCTTTACCCGACAACGCCAATAATCTACGCACGTCATCGCACCTCCCGGCACCATTACCGAGGCGAGAGGGAGCCGAGAGGAAAGGCCACGGGATGAGTGCGGCAGCATCGGCAGGCGCAGGCCAGTGGGAGTACACGACTTACCCGCCTGCCGGGGAAACGTGTTCCGCTTGCCTGGGACCGCTCAGTCAGGATGAGCCGGTACGGCGCGGGGCCATCAACCAGGCGTCCGACACGCCCTTAACCCTGTACCGGCACGTCAAGTGCCCCAAGGGTGCGTCCTGATGACCCCGGGCAAGCCTGTGAACGCCCGCGTGAGCGCTCTTGGCCTCCCGCAGTTGGTTCGGCTTCTGGACGGGTCCGAAGAGCCTGAGACGGCGGTCAGGGCGGATTGGTGGGCCGAGTACGGCGGCAGGCTCGACGAAGCCACGGGGAAGATCGAACTCCCGATGCCGACTTTCGCCCCCTGCCCTTACGAGGACTGTCCCGATTGCAAGCTTGAACGGAGCCACTGATGGTCACGGCCGAGCACATCGGGAAGACCGTTACGGACGGCGTGCGTGAGGGCGTTCTCATGGCCGTCTACGAGGACGTGAACGTGAATCAGCTTCCCCCGTACCGCAAGCCGGAACTTGTGGCGTGGGTCCGGCCCGAGGGCGGCGGTATCGAGTGGGAGGCGCGGCCGTCCACGCTGGAACTCGCGTGAGGACCGCGTGCACCGTCGTGGTTGTCCTCGCTGCGGCCATATGGGTTTTGGTCGTGGCGTGGATTGTGGCCCGGGACTTCGCGGCCTGACCTTCTTCCCCTTGTTCTCCGCCCCTTCCTGGTTCCTGAAGGGAATTATTCGGAAGGGGCGGCGCACTACCTGTTCCGCATGAGCGGGGCAGGAATCCGAGTCTCGGAGGTATGGAAATGCCGACACTGCGGCCTGAGTTGGCCAATGGCGGGGACGGCCTGCCCGGCGAGCCCGCACCCCCGCCGCCTCCGCCCACCCCGGACGGCGGTCCCGGCGTCCCCAACCCGCCCAAGAAGTAGGGCTGTTGAGTGACTGACCACGCACACCAGGAGCGCCCCGGCCGGGAAGAGCTGGGGCGCGTCCTCATGTCAGGGGGTGCCCTGTCCTCGGACTGGGCGCCCTCGTTCGCCGCCGTGCCCCGCGCGCCGTTCCTCCCGGAACTCATCTGGCCGTTCGACATGGAGACCGGGCAGAGCGTT
>NZ_JARAYJ010000017.1:0-178448 GCF_033794345.1 Streptomyces niveiscabiei | reverse complement strand
TGACACCACCCCCC
The DNA here is from genome assembly GCF_033794345.1 of Streptomyces niveiscabiei. Classification (NCBI taxonomy): domain Bacteria; kingdom Bacillati; phylum Actinomycetota; class Actinomycetes; order Kitasatosporales; family Streptomycetaceae; genus Streptomyces; species Streptomyces niveiscabiei. The sequence goes on along the minus strand of NZ_JARAYJ010000017.1, from coordinate 178,434 downwards.
GGGTCATGGTCGACAGGGGGCAAAAGTCATGCCGGGCCAGAAGGCCGGGAGCCTCATGATCGAGGCCGTCTAGAAGGTAACGGGGGCGACCGTGCCGGGGGGTGCGGCTCTCCCGCCGTGCGGGGGAAAGGGGGCGATCGTGCCGGGGGGTGCGGCTCTCCCGCCGTGCGGGGAAAGGGGCCATCGTGCCGGGTGCGGCTCTCCCGCCGTGCGGGTCGTGCCCCCGGTCGTGGTGTACCCGATCACGGTCCATCGCTTCCGTTTCGGAGCCACCCGGTACGTGCCGCAGCCGGCCGTCGCGCAGTCACCGTCGGTCCCGGGCAGGTGAGCCCTGACCAGGTGTCCGACGAGGGCGGTTCGGACCGCGACCTGGGGATTCCGTCAGCTTGATCGGCTACACCACCTGGTGGACACCATCGCCGTGCGGGGGAAAGGGGGCCACCGTGCCGGGTGTGGCTCTCCCGCCGTGCGAGGGAAGGGGGCCACCGTGTCGGGTGGGCGGCTCTCCCGTCGTGCGGGTGTGGTGGGGGCGGGGGTGGTGTCGGGGAGGGGGGTGTGCGGTTTGAGTGGTGTGTTCGGCCTGAGAGAATCTTTGTGTGAACTCGGCTGAATCCCTCCGTACCGCCCTTGACTCGATCCTTGACGGGCTGCCGCCCCGGCAGGCGGCTCGGGCGGTGGAGCGGCTGATCGCTAGTTATCGGGGCGCGACGCCGACTTCTGCGCCGATTCTGCGGGACCGGGCCGATGTCGCCGCGTATGCCGCGTACCGGATGCCGGCGACGTTCGAGGCTGTGTGCTCGGCGTTGGGGGCGTTTGCTGAGGCGGTTCCGGGGTGGTCGCCGGGTAGTCATGTGGATGTCGGGGGTGGGACCGGTGCGGCTACGTGGGCCGTGGAGTCGGTGTGGCCGGGTGTGCGGGATGTGACGGTGTTGGACTGGGCCGAGCCGGCGCTCGCGTTGGGGCGGGAGATCGCGGCGGCCAACTCCGCGCTGTCCGGGGTGCGTTGGGAGCGGGCGCGGATCGGGTCGGCGCTGCGGGTGCCCGAGGGGACGGACCTGGTGACGGTGTCGTACGTCCTCAACGAGCTGACGCCGGCCGACCGCTCCGCGCTGCTCGCCGGGGTGGGCGGGGCGGCTGCCGTGGTGATCGTCGAGGCGGGCACGCCGGACGGGTACGGGCGGATCATCGAGGCGCGGGACCAGCTGATCGCAGACGGTTACACCATTGCCGCGCCTTGTCCGCACAGTGGCGCCTGCCCCATCGTCCCTGGCAAGGACTGGTGCCACTTCTCGGCGCGGGTGAGCCGCTCCTCGCTGCACCGGCAGGTCAAGGGGGGTTCGCTGCCGTACGAGGACGAGAAGTTCGCGTATGTCGCGGCGGTACGCCAGGAGGTGTACCCGGTTAGCTCCCGGGTGGTACGGCGCCCGCAGATCCGCAAGGGGCAGGTGCTGCTCGACCTGTGCTCCGCCGAGGGTGAACTGGGGCGGACGACCGTGACGAAGCGGCACGGCGACCTGTACAAGGCGGCGCGGGACGCGGAGTGGGGCGATTCCTGGCCGCCCGCCTAGTGTGCGGAGGCATGAACTCCAAAGTCGCAGTGGTGACCGGTGCCGGTTCGGGCATCGGGCGGGCCGTCGCCGTCGAACTCGGGCGGGCGGGGTGGTCGTTGGTGCTGGTGGGGCGCCGGGTCGAGAAGCTGGAGGAGACGGCGGCGCTGGCGCCGGACGCCGCTTCCCGGGTGCTGCGGGCCGATGTCGCGCGGGAGGAGGACGTGGAGCGCGTCTTCAGTGCCGTACCGGGGCGGCTCGATCTGCTTTTCAACAACGCGGGGACGTTCGGGCCCGGGGGCGTGCCCTTCGAGGAGCTGTCGTACGACGCGTGGCGGCATGTCGTGGACACGAATCTCAACGGGGCGTTCCTGTGCGCGCGTTCGGCGTACCGGCTGATGAAGTCGCAGGACCCGCAAGGGGGTCGGATCATCAACAACGGTTCCATCTCCGCGCACACGCCGCGCCCCCGGTCCGCGCCGTACACCGCGACCAAGCACGCGATGACCGGGCTCACCAAGTCCCTTGCGCTGGACGGGCGTTCGTACGGCATCGCGGTGAGTCAGATCGACATCGGCAACGCGGCGACCGATATGACGGACCGGATGCGGGCGGGGGTGCTCCAGGCGAACGGGGAGGTCGCGCCGGAGCCGGTGATGGACGTCGCGGATGTGGCGCGCACCGTGCGGCACATGGCGGAGCTGCCGTTGGAGGCGAACATGCAGTTCGTGACGGTGCTGGCGACGGGGATGCCGTACGTCGGGCGGGGCTGAACTCCCTGTGGGCGGGGGCCTGTTGATCCCACACAAGCGGAATTGATTCGTCCGCCCTATTGCGGTGGTTGGCGGAACTATGCTCAACTCTCCTACACGAGAACTTCACACTTGGGTGGGGGAGTTCCGCAGGCCATTCCGAGGGGGGAGGAAGCAGTCGCCCCACGGCACCGGGTGGGGGTGGGCCTCGCGGGGGATCGCGAGGTGCGCACCGGGCCGTGGGGCGTCTGCTGCAAAGGGGCGGTGGCTCAACTCTCTTCGGGGGCGGCCTTCTTGGTGCGGCGGTTGCGCAGGGCGTACACGCCGCCGAGCAGGGCCCCCGCGACGACGCCTCCGACCGGCAGCGTCCAGCCCATGCTGTCGTCGTCGACCGCCGCCCCCGCCGAACCGGCCGCGCCCTGCGGCGAGTTGTGCGACACCTTCGCGCCGCCCTCGCTGAGGGGCTCCGCGAGCGTCCCGACCGCCTTCGCCGAACTCCCTTGCGCGAAGCCCCAGTCGAGGAGGGTGCGCGCCTCCTCGTACACGGCGTTGAGGCCGCTCCTCGGGTGCAGCACGGTGACGAGGAGGGTCCGCCCGTTCCGCGTCGCGGCTCCCGTGAACGTGTTGCCCGCGTTGCTGGTGTAGCCGTTCTTCACCCCGATCATCCCGGGGTACGCCTTCACCCCGTGCGACCCGCACAGCAGCCGGTTCGTGTTCTCGATCCCGGTCTTCCCGATCCGCGCGGTCCTCGTCCCGCAGTACGCCCGGAAGTCGGCGTTCCGCAGCCCGTTCCGAGCCATGAGGGTGAGGTCGTAGGCGGAGGAGTACTGCCGGGGATGGTCGTACCCGTCAGGACTTACCACGTACGTGTCGACGGCCTGAAGATCGGCGGCCTTGGCCCGCATCTCTGCGACGGTCCGCTCGATCCCCCCGTTCATCGCGGCCAGCACCCGCACGGCGTCGTTCCCCGACCGCAGGAAGACCCCGTGCCACAGATCCTCGACGCTGTACGTCACCCCGGCCTTGATCCCCACCAGACTGGACCCCTCCGGCACGGAGGCCAGCTCCACCCCCCGGACGGTATGCCTCTCACCCCGCGCGAACTTCCCCAGCAAGGTGTCCGCGAACAGCATCTTGAGCGTCGAGGCCGGCGCGAGCCGCACATGCGGATCCCTCGCGGCCAGCACCTCCCCGCTCTCGTGGTCGGCAACGGTCCAGGCCCGGGCGGTGATGTTCACCGACGGGACCGTACAGAACAATGGTGAGAAAACACGAACCCCACCAGAGGGCGTGTCCGACCTGGGGTTTCAGCGGAGGATCCGCTCGACCTCCGCCATCTGCTCCCCGCTCAGCGGCCCCTTCTCCAGCGCCCCGGCGTTCTCCTCGGCCTGGGCGACGGATCTGAAGCCGGGGATGGGGATCGTCTGTGGGCTGCGGGACCAGATCCAGGCGAGGGCGCCTTGGGTGAGGGTGCGGCCGTCGGAGGTGAGGACGGAGCGGAGGGCGTCGATGCGGGCCAGCCAGGTGGGGTCGGGGGCGGTGCCGTCGGTGAAGCCTTCCAGCCAGGCCGGGGGGCGGCTGCGGATGTCGCCGGGTTCCCAGGCCGTCCGGCGCGTCTGGGCCAGGAGGCCCATCGCCAGCGGGCTGCGGTTGATGCTCGCCAGGTTCGACTCCTCGCAGAGCGCGAGCATTTCCGGGGCGTCCTGGAGGATGTTGAGGCGGTGCTGGACGGCCGCGCAGTGCGGCCCGGCGGCGAAGACGGCGGCACGGTCGGGGTCGTCGGTGCTCCAGGCGTACGTGCGGATGAGCCCCTCCCCCACCAACTCCTCGCAGGCATCCCGGAGTTGCGCCGCCTGCTCCGGATGCGCGTCGGAGATGTGGAGTTGGTAGAGGTCGACGTAATCCGTCCCGAGCCGCCGCAGCGAAGCGGTGAGGGCGGTACGAAGATGGCCGGTGCTCGCATCCTGCCCGTCGGCGACCTTCGTACGCTCGTCGAAAAGGTTCCCCCACTTCGTGGCGACGACGACATCCGCCCGCCGCGTGCCGAGCGCCCGCCCGAGCACACGCTCACTGTGTCCGGCCCCTCCCCCAAGCTCTCAACTCCGTTCGAGCAGGGAGGTGCCCCCATCGTCCGCCGTATCGAAAAACGTGATCCCTAGGTCGACGGCCGTACGCACAGCCCTGACCGACTCCGCGTCGTCCACCTTCCCCCACCCCAGCGGCAACCCGTCCGGCCGCGACCACTCCCCGCCGATGGCCCAGCACCCGAACCCGAGCGCGCTGACCTCGATGCCCGACCGGCCCAGCGTCCTTGTCCTCGTCTTCTCCATGAGCCGGGACGCTAGGTGTTGAAGTGCGCTTCAAGGCAAGGAGTCATACCGGCCCCGAAGCCACGAGCCCCGCACGTGCCCCGCACGGGGCACGCCTTCGCGCCGCTTCCGCACGGCCTCACCCGTTCGGCCGATACACTCCTTGAGTGTTCAACCGGCCCCCGACCCTCCAGGGCAGCCCCACCAGGGCTGCCTCTGTCGTGTTGGGCCTGCTGCTGGCGCTGGCGACGGTGCTGGGGTGTGCGATGCATCCCGGTGAGGCGGAGGCCGAGGCGGCGCGGAGGTATGCCGCTGTCGCGTACGCCCCGCAGGGACCGGCGAAGGAGCATGTGTGCCCGGTGCCGGGGCACGAGTGTCACGGCGCGGGCGGGGTGATCGCGCGGACGACGGCGCCCACGCCGCACCCGGCGCCGCAGGCGCTCCCGGGGAGGGTGGACGCGCGTCCGGCGGCGGCACCCCGTGCCGTACGGGCCGAACCGGCCGCGCCCCGCCCTCCCGACCTGCACGCCCTGCAAGTGCTGCGAACCTAGAACGGACGTCCCCTTTCCGTCCGTTCACCGGCGTATCCGCCGACTCCCGTAGCACGAAAGGCATTTCGTCATGTCCACCGGCAACTCCAAGAAGACGACGACCGGTTCGAAGTCCAACCCCACGCCCAAGAAGCGCCCCGGCAACAAGCCGTCGGCCGGCGAGAAGGCGGCCACTCGCCGCGCGCGCATAGAGGAGCAGCGCAAGGCGGAACGCGCGCGGGAGCGCCGTAGCCGCATCCTGACGATCTCCGCGTCGGCGGCGATCGTGCTCGCGCTGGTCGCGGGCGGCGCCTGGCTGATCAACGACGCGAACGAGAAGGAGGCCGCGCAGGCGGCCCCGGTCTCCGGCGAGAAGACGTGGAAGGACCTCAAGCAGAACCACGTCGAGGGCACCGTCAAGTACCCGATGACCCCGCCGGTCGGCGGCGACCACAACGGCGTCTGGCAGAACTGCGACGCGCAGGTCTACACGCAGCAGCTCCAGAACGAGAACGCCGTGCACTCGCTGGAGCACGGCGCGGTGTGGGTGACGTACAACACCAAGGCCGCCGAGGCGGACGTCAAGTCGCTGACGGAGAAGGTGAAGAAGACGTCGTACACGATGATGAGCCCGTACGACTCCCAGTCCTCCCCCATCACGCTCTCCGCGTGGGGGCACCAGCTGAACGTCACCGAGGCGTCCGACCCGCGGGTGAACGAGTTCCTCGACAAGTACGTGCAGGGCGCGCAGACGCCTGAGCCGGGTGCGGCGTGCACGGGCGGGAAGGCCACGGCGTGACCGCGACCCGGCTTTCGCGCACCCTGATCGGCGGCGCCCTCATCACGCTCCTCGCGGCGGTCGCCCTCACGATCACCCTGTTGCGCCCGGCGCGGGCCGACTCCCCTGCGGGGCCGGTCGATTCGGGCTTCGCCCGCGACATGGCCGTCCACCACCAGCAGGCCGTGGAGATGTCGTTCATCGTCCGCGACCGTACGTCCGACGAGGACGTACGGCGTCTCGCGTACGACATCATCAACACCCAGGCCAACCAACGCGGCATGCTCCTGGGCTGGTTGGACACCTGGAACGAACCCAAGTCCTCCCAGGCCGCCCCCATGTCCTGGATGGACCACTCCATGCCGTACAAGCCCCACGACGGCTCCCTCATGCCCGGCATGGCCACCAACACCGAGCTGAACAAGCTCCGTTCCCTCTCCGGCAAGCAGGCGGAGGTCTTCTACCTGAACCTCATGACCGCCCACCACAAGGGCGGCATCGAGATGGCGGAGGGCGCGGCGCGGGGCGGCGAGACCGAGCAGGTGCGGCGGTTGGCCCAGGGGATGGTGAACGGCCAGCAGGCCGAAATCGCCCTGATGGCCGACATGTTGAAGAAGCGGTCCTGAACGTCAGGTGGCCTGCCCGGTCCAACGGGCAGGCCGCCGACCTGCCGTCAGTCCCTTGCGGGCTCGGTCGACTCGTCCTCGTCCGGCTCTTCGAGTTCGCTGAGCACTCGCCAGGCCAGATCGGCCAGGGTCTCGCCGGTGGTGGTCACCCAGCGGGCCGTCCCCTGGTTGGCCACGGGCCGGCCCTTCCAGTCAGCCAACTCCCACATGAGAGTGACCAGGCCGGACGGTGAGTACTGCTTGCCGTCCGCAGCCCACAGAATCGGCTTGGTGCGATGCTTGGTCCAGGTGGCGAGGCTGCGTTTCGGGTTCTCGGCGAGCCAGTCCCGAAGCGCCTCCGCTTCCACCGGATAAGCCGCGCTGAGGGTGAGCGGATCGCCTTCTCCGAGGGTGCCCTTGTCGATGAGGACATGGACCGCGTTGGGGCGGCGGGGTTTGCGTTTGCCGGGTTCACGGCGGTACTTGTCGTTCTGCTTCGGCTGAGCAGCGGCATTGCCGTCCTCGCTCAGCACTCGGGTGGCGATCTCCCGGCAACGGACCACATCTGCGCACACGGCCTGGATTCGCGACCGGTCACCGTAGAGAGCGTCGATCGCGGCAGCAACCGAGGGAAGCAGCTCCGCCACCAACCCGGGGACCTGCTCGACCGCCCCTGCCACCCACTCCAGCTTGGGGTCCGGCTCGTCGATGGCCTCGGTGTCGAGGCGTTGGAAGACGAGATGGGCCAGCAGATACGTCCCGTGCTCGGTGAGCGCGGCACCCCGTCCCTCGTATCGCGAGCGAAGTTGGTGGAGACTGCGCCGTACGGCCCGCAGGACCCGTACGGCGTTCCACAGGAGGTAGGCACCCGGCTGCGGACGGAACAGCACGTCGTAGATGCCCTGCGAGCCGCGTTCCCACAGAACGTCCAGGGTGGTGGCGATCCTGGCAGCGTACTGGCTGTCGGGATGGGCGCAGGCCAGCGCGCACGCCGCCTCGACCACGGAGCATCCGGTCTCCTCCGGAGGATCCAGCTCGCTGCGGCGCACGCTGTACACCAAGCCGAGTTCCGCCCGCATCTCCTGCTGGATCGCCGCTTGGACGGTCTCCAGTGTGATGAAGTCGCGTGGCCCGACACTGTTCTGCCGGTTCGTCGCCTGCGTGGTCTTCTTGGCGAAGTCTTCGCGTTTCCCGGTGACGATGATGCGCACACCGATCTGAGCCTCGGCCGCGGTCGCGTCGGCAGCCATGGCCTCCGCCACCGACCTGACGGTCTGCGCACCGTTCACGACACTGGCGTTGTGCAACGTGAGTGTCAGCGGCCGGTGTTGGGGAGCGAGCATGCTCTGCTCGGTCTTCTCCACCGTGTCACAGAGCACGGTGATGCCGTTGTTGAAGTACCAGAAGTTGGCGGGTTCCTCGTTCAGCGTCTTGATCAGGTCGTTGTTGATCGAGGTACGGCCGAGTGGGTTGCGGATGTTCAGGTTGAAGAGGTCGGAGCCACTCTTGGCCCACTGCGCGATCTCCTCCGCCATGACGACGCCCTGGTAGGACTCGTAGGGGGAAGAAATCGCGAACCACGGAAACAGCGTGGCGTTGAGCCGGACCGGCTTGGGTGCCAGGTCCTTGCGTACGGACTCCCATACCTCTGGACCGAGGATGATCCTGTTGTCCAGTCGCTGGCCGAAGCGGTTGAACGGCTGTTCCCCTGTGGCCAGGGCCTGCGTGAACCCCTCTCCGGGTTCGTCGGGGCGCATGAGGACGACCACCTGAGTGACAGGCGCCATCCTGTTGTCCATGACGGACTTCGCATACTCGGCCAGTTGGCGGCCTCGCGGGTTGAAGGGGGCGAAGTCCTCGTCGTCGATGAGGCGTAGGCCGGCGAAGAGTTCGAGCACGGCGTCCCGCTCGGCCCTCGCCTTGCCCTGGGCGCTCCACTTGCCCTGCACCAGATACACGTGGGGGTTGTCCCCCTCCACCACGGCGATGGCGTCGATGCCCTGATCCGCATGCCCGTCGATCACTGTGGCGGCGGCGTCCGCCGGACTGAAACCGGTGACGATCCGGACCGCTTGAGCGGTTAGTGCCCGGGAGATCAGGCGTGGTGTGCGTTCGTGGTCCGGCATCCCTTCGAGATCGCCGAGTTCCAGCAGATCACGGTAGATGCTCTCCAACCCGTTGCCGACCTGGCGTACCTGGGTGTCCACGTTCGGGACACCCCCGCCGCTGGTCCGACCGCCGCTCATCTTCGTTCCCCTCCCACTGGTCAGCCCGCTGCGCCGACCGCCTTGATCGTGTCACCTTACGGCTGGTCAGGAGCCGGGTTCATCCAGGTTCAAGCGGATCAGCGACAACGCCTCCGCGATCTCGGCCGTCATCTCGTCGTCGGGGCCGAGGACCATGCCCAGGTCCGCATGGAGCGGTTCCAGGACGTCCCCGGCCTCTTCCGTCCGTCCTTGTGCGAGCAGCAACATCCCGATGTCCCGGCGCAGTTCGACGGCTTCCTCGCTGACGTCACCATCGACGGACCGTACGACACTCAGCACGCCCTCCAGCGCGACCAGTGCCTCCGTGACCTGCCCCAACTCGGCGCGGCAGCGCGCGGCTTGAGCCCGGCAGACGCGGGTCTGTTCGCTGGTGGGGCCGTTGATACGGCCGTAGGCGTCGGCGAGGGTGTCGAACTCGGGGAGGGCGGCCCGGTAGTCACCCCCCAGCAGCAGGATCGCGGCGCGTTGCGTGCGCAGTTCGAGGACCTGTCGGTTCTCGGAGCCGAGGGCGTGGGCGGCCGGTTCGACGAGGGCGCCGAGGACCTCGGCGGCCTGGGCGAACCTCTCTTCGTCCAGGAGTTCGTCCGACTGCTCGTACGCCTCCCTGATCTCATCGCGAAGGCCGTCCGGTGCCGGAACCGGTACGGCCTGCTGCGCATCGGCGTCGGGAATGCGCGGCACGGACCGTGCACGGGCGCGGGGGGCGTACGGGTCACGGAAGAGACCGGTCGGGTCCGGAACTCCCACCGGTCCAGCCCCTGTCGGCAGGGGTTCCGCTCCGGCCGGCGGCAGGAACGGCCGCAGTCGCTCGTACACCTCCTGGACGTCGGTGGGGCGGGCTTCCGGAGCTTTGCGCAGCAGGTGGGTGACGAGTTCTTCGAGGTCCGGCGGGACATCCGGGCGTAGCTGCCGCAGGGGTACTGGGGTTGCGTTGATGTGCTGGTACATGAGCTGGTACTCGTTGTCGGCCGTGAACAGCAGCCGTCCGCTGAGCAGTTCGTGCAGGATGCAGCCGAGCGCGTACAGATCGGTCTGCGGGGTGATCCGACCACCGCGTACCTGTTCCGGTGACATGTACTGATAGGTGCCGATCGGCGTGCCGGTGGCGGTGAGTTTGGTGACATCGGTTCGCAGGATCGCCGCGATCCCGAAGTCCAGGACCTTCACCGTCCCGTCAGGAGTGACGAGGATGTTGCCGGGTTTGAGATCGCGGTGGATCGCCGGTACCTCGTGGGCGTACGACAGGACGGTCGCCACCTGCGCGACGACGGCCGCGGCCCAGGGGATGGGCAGGAGGCGGCCGGGCTGGTGGTAGGCGGACAGGGGGACGCCGCCGACCAACTCCATGACGAGGAACAGTCGTTCCAGGGAATCGTCCAGCACCGCGTCGTACACCTGAGGGACACCCGGGTGCTGGATCCTCGCGGTGATCCGTGCCTCACGCCTGAACCGTTTGACGAACTCCTCGGCGAGTTGGGGTGAGGTGACCGCCTGTCGCCGGATCAGTTTCACGGCGACGGGCCGGTCGAGTACGGCGTCGTAGCCGCGCCATACGTCTCCCATGCCGCCGTGGCTGAGTTCTTCGAGGAGTTCGTAGCGTCCGGCGATCTTCTGCTGCGGCATTCTGCCCGCCCCCGTCATGTTCTTGCCCCCGCATGGGCTCGTGATCGTCGTGCCCACCGGTTTGATGTGCCAGGAACAAGTCTTGTGGGCAGGGGATCTTCAGTCCAGGAAGACGGACAAGGGCCGGCGGTTATGGCCGAGATACGCCCCTGCCCGTCCCTCGTGGCTACGCGGCGTCATCCACGCCGGCCTCGCGGCGGAGCATGCGCCATGCGGCCCGGCGTGCGCTGCGGTCCAGGTTGGACTTGAAGCCGCGGTCGGCGCCGAAGTACTGGCGGCCCATGCCCGCGATGCTGTCGATGTGGTCGGCCATCTTGTCGGCGAAGACCTTGTCGAAGACCTTGCCGAAGTTGTCCTCGTCGTTGACGAGGGCGGCGGCCCGCACCCGGGAGTCGGCCTTGGCCTCGTGGAACGGCCTGGCGAGGTCGTCCTCGGTGAACTCCGTGCCGAACTTGGCGTTGAACTCCTCGATGAGCTGGGAGAGAAGCGACTTCTCCTCGTCCTTGGCCCCGCCGTTGCCCTCGCCGAATCCCGGCATCAACGCCGGGCCCTCGGCGGTCAGCGAGAGGTCGTGCTCGCCGGTCTTCTCCACCCGCAGATGGCTGAGGTCCACGTCACCGATGTCCACGCCTCCGTCGGCGCGGCTCCTCAGTCGAGTGAGGAGGAAACGGCCGTAGAGGTGCAGCCGTTCCAGGTCGGCGTCCTGGTAGGGCACGATCTGCGCGAGGAAGCCGTACTTGCGGACATAGTCGTTGAGGTCGGCGCGGAAGTCCTCGGCCGTCTTGACGCGGTCCTCGTCCTCGGTGTCGTCCCGCAGGTCCTCGTAGCGGGCGACGGCCGGGGACAGCAGTCGGTACAACTCGGCGTGCAGTTTCTCCCAACGGGCCTGCGACCCGGCCGCCTTCTCCTTCGCCTCGAAAAAGGCGGCGGCGAACTCGTCCATGTCCGCCTCGGAGATGATCGGCGCGGCCATGACCCTGCCCTGCGCGATGTAGAGAAGGTTCGGGTCGGACGGGAGGGTCTGCGCCTCCTCGAAGTACGGGACGAAAGCTCCCTTGACGTCCTCGGCCTCGTTCGCGAAGTCCAGAACGGCGAGGTCGCTCTGTGCCTTGCGGTCCGCCGTGCGGTTCAGCCGGGAGAGGGTCTGGACGGCGGAGATGCCGGTCAGCTTCTTGTTGACGTACATCGTCGTCAACAGCGGCTGGTCGAACCCGGTCTGGTACTTCTCGGCGACCACCAGGATCTTGTACTCCTGCTGGCCCTTGCCGCCGGCCTTGACGGCCTTGTCGTCGGCGCGCGTGTAACCGAACGCCTTCGGCAACGCGCTCTCGGCGAGCCCGCCGTTCTCCTTCGACTCGGTGGTCTCCTTACCGTCGACCGTGAGCGAGCCGGAGAAGGCCACCAGGACGCCGAGGTCGGGGTACTTGGTGTCGTAGTCCCGGTCCTTGATGTAGCTCTTGATGGCGCGTGCCGTCTCGGCCGCGGACTGGCGGGAGGCCGTGACCACCATCGCCTTGGCCCGGCCGCCGAGCCGTCCGCGGGTGTGGCTGACGAAGTGCTCGACGATCACCTGCACGTGCTGGGAGACGGTCGAGTCGTGGGTGAGCGCGTACCGGGCGAGGAGCGGGTTCGCCTTGGATGGGTCGACCTCCTTTTCGTCCGGGTTCTTGTTCACCAGCTTCCAGTACGTGTTGTACGTGACGTAGTTGCGCAGCGGGTCGAGGATGAAGCCCTCCTCGATCGCCTGGCGCATGGAGTACGTGTGGAAGGGGCGGTAGGTGACCTTGCCGTCGCTCTCCTCGGCCGTACCGAAGAGTTCGAGCGTCTTCGCCTTGGGCGTGGCCGTGAAAGCGAAGTAGGAGATGTTCGCCGCCTTGGACCTGTCCTCCGCCCTCTTCAGGAGCTGTTCCTTGACCGTGAGCGTCGTCGTCGCGCCCGGGTCCTCCGAGTCCGCGTCCAGGCCCAGGTCACGCAGGACCGCGCGGACGGAGGTGGCGGCGTCGCCGGACTGGGAGGAGTGGGCCTCGTCCAGGATGATCGCGAAGGTCGTGCCCTTGATGTCGGTCGGGTTGCGCTGGATGTAGTCCAGCAGCGCCGGGAACGAGTGCAGGGTGACAGTGACGATCTTGCCGGTGTCCCGGGAGAGGGCGCGCGCGAGCTGCTCGCTCTTCGCTCCGCTCTTCTCGTCGATCTTCACGACCAGGCCGTCCGTCAGCGAGAAGTTCCCCACCGTTTCCCGGAGTTGGGCGTCCAGGTTCCGGCGGTCCGTGATGACGATGACCTTGTCGAAGACCGGTTCGCCCGGCTTGATGCGGCCTGCTGACAACGCCTCGGGGCTGAGCCTGCGGGGGTCCGTGTCCGCGTGCAGATCGGAGAGGCGGTGGGCCAGCCAGCCGATCGTGTTCGACTTGCCCGAGCCTGCCGACGCCATCACCAGGTAGTCCTGGCCCGAGCCGTGCGTAGCCGCGTGGGCGGTCAGCTTCTTGACCACGTCCCACTGGTGGAAGCGGGGGAAGATCGTCGTCCTGGAGGACTTGGCCTTCGTCTTCTGTTGGTGCGCGAAACGGTGGAGCAGGTCCAGCCAGTTGTCCCGCTCCCAGACCTGCTCCCAGAGGTAGGAGGTCCGATACCGGCCGGCGGCGGTGGGCTCGGGGTTTCCCGCACCGCCTGAGCGGCCGGGCCCCTTCGAGCCGGTGTTGAAGGGGAGGAAGCGGGTGTTGCTGCCCTTGAGGTGCGTCGCGACGAAGACGACGTCCGGGTCTATGGCGAAGTTCGCGATGACCCGGCGCGTGAAGATCGGTTCCGTGGGGTCGCGGTCGGTGCGGTACTGGTTCTTCGCCTGCTCCACGCCCTGGCCGGTGAGGGGGTTCTTCAACTCCGCCGTGGCTACGGGGATGCCGTTGAGGAAGAGCGCCAGGTCGAGTTCGTTGCCCTGGTCGGCCTGCTTGGTGGCGTAGCGGAGCTCCCTGACGACGGTGAGGCGGTTGGCCCGGTAGCCGTCGAGCACGGAGTCATCGGGGATGAGGTTCGGCTTGAAGTAGGCGAGCTGGAGAAGGACGCCCCGATCTTTGACGCCGTTACGAAGAACGTGGAGCAGCCCGTCTTCGGCGATCGCCTTGTCGAGCCGCCTGGCGAAGCCTTGCTCGGCGTCCTTGGCGTTGCCGTAGACGGTTTGCAGTTCGTACCACTCGTCAGGCTGGGACTGCTTCAGGAACTCGAACAGCTCTGTGGTGTCGAGGGCGAGATCCGCGGTGTAATTCTTGGGAGAAGCTTCGCGCCAGCCTCGGGTGTTGAGGGCGGTGACTATCGCATCGCCGAAGGCGGACTCGGTGTGGATGAGAGGCATGGGATTACTCCGTTCCGCTTGTTACGTTGCGTCCGCTGGCTGTGGATACGTCGAATTGGCCGGTTACGGCTGCGGTGATTAGGGCTTGGCGGTGTTCGACAAGGAGAGCACTCGACCTGCGTAGGGCTTCCCATGCTTCACGAATACCGCTGCGGACACGCATCAACTCCTCAACAGTTTCCCTCTGTCGGACAGGCGGGGCAGCAGGAAGGCTAATGGATCTCACATCCTCAGAACGAAGCTTAATTGTCTGCCCCGATTGCCCGCGGAAAAGCAGGTTCATAAAACCACGCACAGGTCGACTACCAAGCGCAAGAGCGACAAAATCCGGAGACCATTCGCGACTCAACTTGACTCGATACATCAAGTCGCTCAGAAGTAGCTTACGACCATCAGTTCTAGCGACCGCACACACACCCACATGCGACGGAGATCCACTACCACGCGTCAGCAGGACATCGCCATCCTCGATCTGATACCGCAAGTCGGCATCAATTCCGTCTGGTAGCCGCTTGTGTTCCAGTGGCATAAATTCACCAGAGCTGACAGAGCTAGTTTTCAGTACGGCCCACTCGGAAGGGTCAGCTTCGACATCATCACACTGAGGACTCCACCCCTGCTCCACCGATTCGACAAATCGACGCATCGGAAGGAGGCCATAAGCCGAAATGAGGTGGTCAACACTGGTAGCAAGAAGGGAATCCCAGAGTTGCTCAAGGCACCTAAGCTGTGACGCTCTGGCCGCAGCGAGCGCGTCCAGGCGGTCAGTCTCGAAATCAAGGAAATCAGCAATACGGCGCTGCTCCTCAAACGGCGGCTCCGGGAGCAGGAAACGCTTGATGTCCCTTTGGAACAAGTGCGGGACACCCATGCCATCCTTGACGGACCCAATGTGAGACTGAATTGGGTTACTCGCAATTACGTAGCGAATAAATCGCGGATCCATCGCCGAGGCACGAAGTACCGCAATCGAACCGTTCACCGTAGCTTCACGCGGCAATCCCCGAACGATGTTAACGATTCCGAGCGTGTTCCCATCCTTGGCAAGGAGCACATCCCCCTCTCTCAGCTTAAGCTCAGGAGACTCCTGATAGCGAAATTCGGAGATGTAGTTCACTTCACCAAAATCAATCTCCCGACCCTTGATATTGGGCGTCGCCAGAAACGCGTATCCTTCCGACTGATACTCGTCAGCAGTAAGAGCCTTCCAACCAATGCGCGCATTTACCGTGGCAATGCGATCTAGCCGCACCCTGTTCCATGAAGCTGGCAGCGAAGAAAACGTGTAGCTCATTCTGTCACCTCTCCGAGGAGCCCCTGAATCTCCGCCTCCAGTGCCTTCAACTCTGCGTTAATCTCCTCCAATGGTCGAGGCGGTTCATACACGTAGAAGTGTCGAGTGAACGGAATCTCATACCCCACCTTCGTCTTAGCGTGATCAATCCACGCATCCGGCACATGCGGATGCACCTCCCGCTTCAGATACTCCTCGACGTCCTCCCCCAACGGCACGTTCTCGTAGTCCCGCAGCTCCCCATCCGGCTCCTTCCCGCCCTTCACGAACTGGACCTCCCCCTTCGGATCCCGCACCCCCACCGCATCCCGCACTGCCTTGGCGAACGGTGTCCCCGAGGGCCACAGCAACCCCGCCTCCACCACCGCGTCCTTCAACGCGATCAGTGCCTCGGACTTGGTCGCCCACGACGAACCGAGGAGCGTCCGCACAGCTCCGACGAAGGCATCCGCCTCCGCCAGCTTCTGCACCGGCTTGGCCGCAGCCAGCGCAGTGAGCGTCTCCTCCGTCACCTCGAAGCGCAGCTTCAGGGGGCGCTCGACGGTGATGCGCTGGTAGCCGAAGTCCTCGTTGGCGAAGACCTTGACCTTGCCGTGGAACGGGTGCTCCGGGTCTGCGGCGATCGTGATCGCCTCTCCATACGCCCGCGTCACGTCAGCGATGTGCTGCTGCCCCAGCTGCTTGCGCTTGTCCCCCAACGACTTCCGCATCTTCTGCCATTGATCCCGCGCATCCAGCAGTACGACCTTCCCCTTCCGATCCGGCGCCTTCCGGTTCGTCAGGATCCAGAAGTACGTGGAGATACCGGTGTTGTAGAAGAGCTGGTCCGGCAGCGCGACGATCGTCTCCAGCCAGTCGTTCTCGATGATCCAGCGGCGGATCTCCGACTCTCCGGAGCCCGCCGCACCCGTGAACAAGGGCGAACCGTTGAAGACGATCGCGATACGGGAGCCGCCCCCGCCCTTGACGTCCACCGGCTTCATCTTCGAGATCATGTGCTGGAGGAAGAGAAGCGAACCGTCGTTGATCCGCGGCAGGCCCGCGGCGAAGCGGCCGGCCTCGCCCAGGTGGTTGTGCTCGTACTCGACCTCGTCCTTGACCTTCTTCCACTCCACCCCGAACGGCGGGTTGGCCAGCAGGTAGTCGAACTTCTCGCGCGCGTGGCCGTCGTCGGAGAAGGAGTTGCCGAAGGCGATGTGCTCCGGGTCCTGCCCCTTGATCATCAGGTCGGACCGGCAGATGGCCCAGGACTCGGGGTTGAGTTCCTGGCCGTACACCTCGACCGTGGCGTCCTTGTTGTGCTCGCGGATGTGCTCCTCGGCCGCACTGAGCATGCCGCCGGTTCCGCACGCAGGGTCCAGCACCGTACGCACCACACCCGGAAGGCTGAGCGCGTCGCCGTCGGGTGCGATCAGGAGGTTCACCATCAGCTCGATGACCTCGCGCGGGGTGAAGTGCTCACCCGCCGTCTCGTTGGACTGTTCCGCGAACCGGCGGATCAACTCCTCGAAGATGTACCCCATGTTGTGGTTGGGTACTTTCTCCGGGTGCAGGTCGAGATCGGTGAACTTGCCGATGACCTTGTAGAGCAGACCGGCCGCGTTCAGCTTCTTGATCTGCTGTGTGAACTCGTACTTGTCGAGAACCTCACGGGCGTTCTCGGAGAAGCCCGCAACATAGATCTGGAGGAGCTGGGCCGCGTTCTGCGCGTCCCCGGCGACCTTCTTCAAGGTCAGGTCGCTCTTGTTGTAGAAGGAGTGCCCCGAGGCCCGCCGCAGGAAGTGGTCCGTGTCCATGTCCTGGCCCTCGAACCGGGCGACTTCCTCGGCGACCTTCTGACGAGTCGGCTCCAGGACGCATTCCAGTCGGCGCAGCACGGTGAACGGCAGGATGACCTTGCCGTAGTCGGACTGTTTGTAGTCGCCGCGCAGGAGGTCGGCGACGGACCAGGCGTGATTCGCCAGCTCCGTGTGCTTACTGCTGTTCAAGGGATTCCCCGGTTTCCTTCAAGGTGCTGTTCCGCGCAACAAGTTGCGGGCGTGGACAAGTGTGGTGCATGAGCGGACGCCCAGGTATGGATCAGGACGTATCGACGCCAGGTGAGCCCTGATCGAGTGACACCGGCGGGAGGAGCGCACCCCCTGTAAGCCCCCGCGCCAGCAGCTCCGCGGTCTCCTCAGCCAACCGCGCGGTCCTCCGCGCGTCGGCACGCAGCGTGTAAAGACTCCGGAACGCCTCGCCGTACCGGCGTTGTTCTTCCAATGGCATCAAGGGGATACGAAGCCGCCCCGGCGCGACATGCAGGACCGTGCTCCCCGTCGACGCCCCCGCGATGTTGTCCTCCGAGTCGAGGAACCCGACCAGGAACCACGGATCGAGCCGGGTCTGATCCGGCCGCAGGAGATGGACGTTCGGGCCGAGAAGCGAGCCGGCGTCCGACTCGTCCGCGACCCGGGCCATCGGACCGGTTCCTCCGGCCACCGACCGCACAAGGACGTCCCCCATCGCTACGACTGGCGTGTTCTCGCTCCCCACTTCGGCGGGGTCACCCGACGGAGCCGTCCCCGCCGCGATGTCCGCACCGGTGAGAACCGCCGCGAGCCGAGGAGCGGTATCGGCCCTTCGCTCCCTCGCTCCCGGCACGGCACGCAGCAACGTCAACGCACCACCTCGCGCAAGGTCCGACGCGGTCGCCGTACGCCACTCCCTGGCCGAAGTCCCCATCGCCACCCACTCGGTGAGGCCCACCCCTCGGACGAGGGACGCGGCCGTCTCCGTCAACGAGCGGCGCCCAGCCTCGGCTTTCGCGGCCAGCTCGGCCGGAGCGACGTCCGTACGGGACACCCGGACCCGGCGAACAGGAGTGAGGTCGACGATGTCGTCGAGGAGGTCGACGACGGGCACCGCACGCGCGGCACCGGACTCGCCCGAGAACGTGTCCGGGGAGGTCAGGAACGCCTTCCAGTGGGCAACCGTCTTCTCACCCGAGCCCAAGCCCGAGCCCACTCCCTCGGAGTCCACGAAAAGCACGGACTTCCGTTCCGCACCCCCCGGTTCGGGGCGTTGCAGTACCCAGATCTGAAGTCCCACATGCAGCGGCGGCGCTGCCCCCGCCGGAAGCGCGATCACGGCTCGCACCGCGCCTCCCCGCACCAGCTCCGCCCTGATACGACGTCCCGCCGCACGCGTCGCGGTAGCGGGCGGGAGGATCAGTACCGCCCAGCCGCCCGGGGCGAGGTGGGCCAACGCATGCTGGATCCAGGCGAGTTCGGATTCGCCGCGCGCCGGGACGCCGTACGCCCAGCGCGGGTCGTAGGCCAGTTCGTCGTGGCCCCAGTCGCGGTCGCCGTAAGGCGGGTTGCAGAGCACGGCGTCGACGAGGAGACCGGGGAACGCATCGGTGCGCAGGCTGTCGCCGCCTCTGACGGTGATCTCGGCACCGGTGTCCTCCAACCGCAGGGCGACGGTGCTGCGTTGGACCTGCAAGGGGAGAACGTCCTGTCCGTAGAGGCCAGTTGCCCCACACCTCCCCGCAGCCTCCAGCAGAGTGCCGCTCCCGCACGCCGGGTCCAGGACTCGGCGTACGCCCTGAGGCAGCAGCCGTGCGACCAGTTCCGCCAGCGGTGCCGGTGTCCGGTAGACGCCGCTCGCCGCGCTGTCCTCAAGTTCCCGTTCCGCGAGTATGCCGAGGGCGGCCCGGCCGCCTTCGTCCCGTACACAGCGGAGCAGGGCGCGCAGGGCCGCGCCGTCCGCCGGTCGCAGGGTGGCTCTGTCCGCCGTCTCCGCCGTCATGCGGGCAGCGAGGTCGGTGTCCGTCAGGTCCATGAGGGTGGTCAGGTCCTCGGGAGTCCGGCGGGAGGCCACCAGGATCACGGGCAGCAATGCGGCTCCGTCCCCGGCGTGCAGTCGGAGAGCCGTACGGAACTCCTCCTTGGGGTTGGCCGTCGCTGTGTGACCTCGTGAGGTCAGCCACGCCTGCACCGATCCCAGGTCGTACAGCGGACTGCTTTCGGTGCCTCCCGCCGGGGACGGGAAGTCGTCGTGCCGGCGGCGCCAGTTGCTGACGGTGGCACGCGTGACCCCGGCGAGGCGGGAGATCTCGGCGGCCGTCACCTGGGCGGCGGGTGGCTGCGGCATGTCGGGCCTCTCCGTGGGAGTCAACTGTTAACAGAGTACAGCAGACGTCAAATCAATCAAGCTGTTTGACAACGCTTTCACGAGCATGCTTACCTGTTATTGCTTCCATTCGACAGGACTCGAAGCAGCGACCTGCGCCGTCCTAGGGGGACCGCCATGCGCCTCACCATGCCCACCACCGTCATCGAAGGCACTCAGCTCACCGTGATGCCCTTCCGCCCCGATGCCGTCATCGGGACGATGGGCTTGCCGACCCTCCTCCAACTCGTCCCGTCCCCGCGCACGGAAGAGGACACCCGGGCGCTCAAGTACGCCTCCGGCACCCTGCGGCGGCATGCCGAAGTGCGCGCCTTGGTCCAGCGCATGCTGAAGTCGACACAGAAAGGCCGCAACGTCACCTCGTACGCCGCGTACATCGCCTCCGGCGTCAACGGCGAGTACGGCACGGGCTGGTCCACTCCCCCGATCACGCTGTGGCTGGACGGACAGCCGGGGGCCGTGAGCGACGAACTCGTCCCGGGCAGCGGCATCCGCACCGTCACCGTCCTGCCCGGAGCGCCCGTGGTC
The DNA here is from genome assembly GCF_033794345.1 of Streptomyces niveiscabiei. Lineage (NCBI taxonomy): Bacteria > Bacillati > Actinomycetota > Actinomycetes > Kitasatosporales > Streptomycetaceae > Streptomyces > Streptomyces niveiscabiei. Next base: position 158,679 of record NZ_JARAYJ010000017.1, on the reverse strand, counting down.
GCCATCGACGGGGAGACCCAGGTCACTGCGTGGCACGAGCTGTACGACAACCCGGAGCGGTTCGGCGTCACCTACGAGCGGCTCAGCGCGGTGCGCCTGCCGTACGAGCTGTACTTCGGGCTCACGGTCGAGGCCGCGCGGCAGATCTTCTACGACCGTAACGTCGAGGGCGTACCCGTCGCCAAGAACCTCGCGATGTCCATGGACCAGCGGGACCTGGGCACCCGGATCGCTCACCGTATCGGCGAGACCGTCAAGGTCGAACACGACGGTCGGATCATCCCGTTCAGCAAGCTGGTGCAGGGGCGCAAGCGTCAACTGACTAAAAGCGACCCCGAGTTGATGACGCTGTCCGCTCTGCGTGTCCTCGTGATCACCGCGCTGCACGGGCGACCGGGACTCACTTTGACCTCCTCCACCCTGCACGACGACGGACTCCCGCCGGGCGTGGACGCCGAGCGGGCCGCGCAGCGGCTGGTACCGCTGCTGTCGGCGATCGTCACGCGCCTGTACCCGCACCTCGCGGCCCGAACAGCCGTCTCCGCACCCGCCGTTCTGGCCGGCATCGGCATCGCCGCCCACCAGGCGACCGGCTGGGCCGCCTCTGGCAACTCCCTGTCCGAGGAGGAGCTGTTCGCTCTGCTGGAGCCGGTGCGGTGGGAGCGCGAGGCGGCCTACTGGGACGGAGTGGCGGCCAGCGCGAACGCGTCCGGTGTCCTCAACTTCGGTGGTGGCGCGAAGGATTCAGGGGGTCGGGTCGCCGATGCGCTGTTGCACCCCGACTCCGAGCACGGGCGCAGGATCCGCGGCTGGTAGAGGAGGAAGCTTCGGAGCGCGAACCGGATAATCAGAACCCCCGAGCTTCGACAGGAGCAACTCCCTTGCCATTTCCGCCCAGTGACGTGGTGGCAGCCTTCGGCCGGCATATGCATGTCGAACTGCTTGAGCAGCAACTGTGCAAGCGTCACCCCGAGTTGGCTGACCGGGTTCGTCTTCATGACGCGAGCAACGGAAGACTTCTGCTGGTCACGATGTCCGGTGCACAGTATGTCGGTCTGGCGCAGGTCCGGATGGGCCACTCCGTCGTCTGGGCGATTATGGACCCGGTCCTCGACAACCCTCCGTCGGTCTGGCCGATCACCACACCTGACGAAGTCCTCGTCGACGCCCTGCACGCCGTGGCGACCGCCTGCCTGACCGGTGAGCCCGTCGCTTCTCCCTGGCGCTGGGACGAGAGCGAGCCCTCGGACATGACCGAGCTCGCCGATCTGCTCGACGAGCGGAAGGTTCGAGTTCTCCGAGTCGCCGTGGGCAACTGGTACTACCCGTACGGCTCGCCGCTCGCCCCCAGGCTCGGCATCACGAGCGGCGATCGCGGTGGATCCGTGCTGGAGGCCGAGGTGGACGGCCATTTCGTCCGTGTCTCGCTCAAGCCGACCTTGGGTTGGACTGTCGACGTCCATCACTCCGGGTGGAGCAAGTGGGGCCGTATCGACATCGAACGGCTGCTGCGGGGGCGTTCATCTCCCGCACCTGGCCTTCCGCACGGGCGGGTAACGGTGCGGGAGATCGCAGACCTGCTGTCCCGAGGGCCGCAGGTGTGGGACGTCGAGACGTCGGCGTGGACGTGGCGGCGTGTGGATCTGTCGCCCGAGCTTCTGAGCGATGGGCCCAACTGGTTCGCCGACCTCGCCGAACTGTGGGGCACGACAGGCGAGACCAGCATGCCGAGCCCTTCCGAGATCGCGGAAGCGGTCTTCCACCAGCTCAAGGACTGCGGCTTCACGGACCTCCGAGCAGGTGACATCGACACGCCGATCGTGTCCGACACGTTCCACGTCGTATGGCACAGCAGCCGTAAGTCTCTGTCCCGTCCGGAGATCGAGCGGCTGAGCGGTCAGGCTGCGGCAGCCGGTGAGGAGATGCCGAAGCGGCTCATCGTGATCACGAGTAGCGGCGTCACCAAGCCGGCTGGTGAATTCGCCGATCAGGCCAAGGCGTTCGCTTTCCACCTGGACCGGGCGACAGGTCGGCTCATGGGCGAGAACTCGCGTGCCCGCCAAGCTCTTCTGCCCTCCTCGGAGCAGACGTTCCGGGAGCTGGAATCCTGGTGACGGTGGGTGGCCTGCCCGGTTCAACGGGCAGGCCGCCGAGGGTGGTTCAGATCAGGTGTTGGGCGAATGCCGCGAGGCTCTGGGTCGCCGTGTTCTTCTCCGGGGACGCGAACAGGGGGTCGAGGTGGTTCATGCCCTCGTCCGTCTGGAAGGTCGTGGAGGGGATGCGGGACTGGGCGGCGAGTTTGCGGGCGGCGGTGAGGGCGGTGCCTTTGTAGGCGCTGGTCTGGAAGGCGTAGAGGGGGATGTCCAGGTCGGTGGTGTGGTGGAGGCGGAGGTCTAGGGAGCGGGTGGTGTCGGTGTCGGCGTAGAGGTCGGTGGCGTCCAGGTCGACCGCGAGGCGGGAGGGCCAGTACCACTGCCAGACCGTCGGGGCGGGGCCCGCGTACGCCGTGGCTACGCGGGAGATGGGGGTGATGCCGGTGTCCGTCCAGTCGCCGGTCGGGGAGATGGTGCCCGAGTGGACGCTGATGTCGTTGGGCCAGCCGAAGCTCTGGTCGACCAGGAGGCCGAGCAGGGCGGCGTTGGTGATGGTGCCCGAGGGGCGCAGCGCGTCGGGGAGGCGGGGTTGGAGGACCGACTTGGCGTGGGGGTCCAAGTGGGCGTACCAGCCTGCGAGTTGGTAGAAGATCTGGGTGCTTTCGGAGCGGGTGCCGAGGCCTACGGCGGCCAGCGACATGTCCAGGACCGCGCCGCCGGAGATGGCCGCTAGGCGTTGGCTGATCTTCTCCGGGGAGTTGTCGGGGGCCGCGCCTCCGCCGTCGAACGCGCCGAGGACGCCGCCGTCGATGAGGGCGAGGCCCGCGAGGTCGCGGTAGCCGGGGTGTCCGTCGAAGTCCCAGGCGGCGTACGCGGCGGCGGTGGTCGCGCCCCAGGAGTGGCCGCCGAGGATCACCTTGCGACGGCCGCCGCAGGAGGCGGCCTTCACGACCGTGCGGAGGTCCGAAAGGGCCTGCGGGAGGCCCCAGTTGGCGAGGTAGCCGGAAGCGGCCGGGTCCAGGGAGCGGTAGTGGCCGTCCAGGTAGTAGGCGAGGGGGTCGGCGGTCGCGAAGCCCGCGCGGTCCACGAGGCTCTCCTCGCGGCGGTCGTACGCCCAGACCTGCACGCCCGGTACGGCCGCGACGAGGTCGCGGGCGAGGAGGCGGAAGTCGTTCGCGGCGCCGAACATGCCGGGGACCAGGACGAGTACGGTCCCTGCGGTTGGGTCGCCGATCTGGAGCGCGTGGACCCGGTCCGACCCTGCGGGGCCGCCGCCGGGGCCGACCGGGAAGGCCACGTACGGCTCCCCAACTGCCTTGGTGGCCCAGGCATTCCCACCGAGTACGGTGCTCGCCGCCACCCCCGCCGCCATGCCGCCCAGCAGGGTCCTGCGTGTCATGAACCTCGTCATGTCCGGTCGCCTCCTTGAAAGTTGGAGAACATGACTACGGGAGTAGCTTGCTCCATGGAGGTCCTGTGGTGATCACCGGCCCCGACACCCGTCACGGGTGACAGAATGCGGGCACATTATGAACACCCTTGCAAAATCCGGGGTTTCGAATTCGATCGATAAAGATGATTGACTGGATTCACCGGATGGTGGTGTGATGAGGACCCCTTCAGCACTGTCATGAATGGGGCCTCGTGAACGTATTCGAGACGACCAAGAAAAGGCGGGCCGGGAGATTACTCCGGGGAGAACTCCGGACGGCCGAGGCGTTGTTGAGGGAGGCTGCGGAGCGCGAGGAAGCCCGGGACCAGGAGGTTCGCGAGCTTCGGCAGCGGTTGCAGCAGGCCGAGGAGCGGGAGTTCGAGCAGCTCGTCGAGAACGAGCAGTTGTACGACGCCCTTCAGAGCGCCAACAGCAAAGTCCGTTTCCTGAAACGGCAGTTGGAAGAGGCCGGTCTCCGCACCCCGCCTCCGAATCCACCCCACCGCCCCGCCACTTTCACCGAACTCCTCGACCGTCTCCCCGAGTTCCCCCACCTCCGCTTCACCGGAAACCCCAAGCGGACGAAGGACCTGGACGCGCACGCCATCCCCAACTGGGTCTCCGTCGCGTGGGACGCGCTCGAAGCCCTGGACGAGTACGCCGCGCACGGCACCGGCGTCGACTTCCGCCACTGGTGCGACAACCTCCCGGAGACCTGCGAACACCCCTTCCCCGCAGGCAAAGTGACGATGCGTGAGTCGGAGACCGTGGCCAACCACCACGACTGGCGCCGCCAACGCACGTTCCCCGTACCCGAGTCGGTCGCTCGCGGCGGGCGCCTGTTCATGCAGTCCCACCTGCGCATCGGCAGCGGCAACACCGTCTCGCCCCGCCTCTACTTCCACGACGACACGGCCAACTCGGGTCTGGTGTATGTGGGTTACCTGGGCGCGCACCTCGACAACACGCACACCTAGCCGAGCGAGTACTCCGCCCACACGGTCTTCCCGGGCCCGTCCGTCCGCAGGTGCCAGTCCCACCGCGCCGCGAGCCCCGCGACCAGCACGAGCCCCCGGCCGTCCAGCGACACGTACGGGTCCCGCCCGACGACGACGCTCGCCGGCCTCGGCGGCAGCCGCTCGCCTCGCGTGTCGGTGACGTCCACCCGCGCGGTCTCCAGCCGAGGCGCCACCTGGAGCCTCAAGTGGAAGTCCCGGCCCGGGACATGGCCGTGCCGCACCGCGTTGGAGGTCAGCTCCGCGACGATGACCACGATCGCGTCGTGGTCGTCCGAGCCGTACGGAATGCCCCACTCGTGCAGCCGGACGGCCGCGAGGCGGCGGGCGAGGCGGGCGCCCCTGCGCGTCGAGGTGAAGCGCATTTCGAAGTACTGTTCGGCGGGCGCCGCGAGCGTGTTGCCGGTCGGAACGCCGGGTTCTTTCGTCATGCCCCCAACGGTCCTCTTCGTGGCGTACCGTCACCAGTGGTGACGCACCGACGCTGAATGGCTTGTACGCGCGGTGTAGGACCGTGTACGAGTCGCGCGGCGTGACCAACGTTCCCCGTGGGGAGTTGGTCCGGAGAGGCGGTGATCCCATGACGGAGCGTACGAGGACGAAGGTCGGGGTGGAAGAGCCCCGGAACAACGACCCCCGGAACAACGAGGAAGACACCGGTTCCCTGTTCTTCGGGGACGACGAGGAGGCCGGTCTCCAGCCCGACGCGACGAGCAAGGCCCTCGTCATCGCGTTCGGCCAGACCGTGAAGACCCTGCGCGAGCGCGAGGGCATGGACCGCGAGACGTTCGGCGCGCGGATCGGCTACTCGGCAGCGACGGTCGCGTCGTTCGAGCAGGGGCGGCGGATCATGAACGGCAAGACGATCGACAAGGCGGAGGAAGTCCTCCACGCGAACGGGCTGTTGAGCGCGTGGAAGGAGCAGATGGACCGCGCGCAGTATCCGGCGACGTTCCAGGGGATGGCAGCGCTGGAGAAGACCGCCATGGAGCTGCTCACCTACAGCACGCTCGTGTTCCACGGTCTGCTCCAAACCCCGGACTACATGCGAGCGTTGATGATGATGCGCCGCCCGCTCCTGGACGACGACATCATCGAGCAGCGCGTGGCCTCGCGGCTGGCCCGCCAGGAGATCTTCGACAGTTGGCCCGCGCCCTACCTGAGCTTCATCATCGACGAGGCGGTTCTGCTGCGGCCGTACGGCGGAATCAACGTGCTGCGCGGGCAGTTGGAGCATCTGCTGCTGGTCGGCCAGAAGCGGAACATCCAGATCCAGGTCATGCCGTTCGACCGCGAGGAGAACGCGGGTTTCAGCGGCTCGTTCACCGTGGTGACGCGGCGCAAGGACGGCAAGAGGTTCCTGTACAGCGAGGTCGCCGGGGTCACTTCTCTCCAAACCGACCTCGAACAGACGACTCTGGCACACGCCCGTTATGGGATCATGCGATCGCAGGCTCTCCCGTCCCGGGAGTCGATGAAGAAGATCGAAGGGATTCTGGGATCACTATGAACAACGCCGAGCCCTCAACCACCACTTCCGGCCTCGCCTGGTTCAAGAGCACCTACAGCGACGCCGAAGGGAACGCGTGCGTGGAAGTCGCGTGGCGGAAGAGCAGCTACAGCGACGCCGAGGGCAACGAGTGCGTTGAGGTCGCGGCTTGCACCAACACCGTTCACGTCCGCGACTCCAAGGACACCGACGGCCCCCAACTCGCCCTCGCCCCCTCCGCCTGGACCGAGTTCACCGCAACCCTGTAGTGAGCCGGACGCACTGCCGGAGCACCGGCTCCAGCCGGAGCTGTCCGTCCTCCCTGTCGAAGACCTGCAACGCGTCGAGGCAGGCGAGGATCCAGTGCGCCTCCTCCTCGTCGTCCGTCTGGCAGACGAGGGCGGTCAGCACGGCCTCGGTGTCGGACGGATCGTCACCGAGGCCCGCGTCGACGGCGCGATAGCCCGCCGCGACGGCGGGATCGGCCAGGACGCCCGTCGCGGTCACGAAGTCACGGGCCCACGAGCGGTCCGTGGCGAGGCCGGACAGGCGCCCCAACACCTCGTCGGCGTCGCGGAGTTCGCCGTACAGGCGGTGCGCGTGGTCGACGAGGAGGGGCCAGCCGCCCGTGCGGGCGTACAGCCGGTCGGCGGTGGTGAACGTCTCCGCCCACTGGCGCTGGGCCCAGTCGCGCAGGCCGCGGCGGTCGTGGCGGCGCAGGACCACGGGGACGGCCGAGGTGCGCTCCCCGCCCATGAGCAGGGGGCGCCACAGGGCCAGGTGGGCGGCGTCGGTGACGATCACCACCGAGCGGGTCACGCCGGGGGTGACGGGGAGCAGGCTGTCGGCGTGGTCGACGGCCGCGCGGCAGGCCTCCGGCTTCACGGGTTCCCTGCGGCCCTTGCTGTTCTCGTGCCAGGCCAGGTCGTCGACGACCACGCGCCGCTCACCGGGGCTGCCGCCCGTGAGCGCCTGCTTGAACGCCGCGGGCCTGCCGACCGGCGGCAGCACCCAGCCGTCGATGCGCCCGGTGACCGTGTGCAGGGTGTGGCTCACCTCGGCGGTCCCGGTGGCGGGCGTACCGAGCACGACCCTCGTCTGGTTCGCCCGCCGCCCGAGGAGGTCGTCGAGCTGGGCGACGGTGAGCGGGGCGAGCCGGCCGTCGGACAGCTCCGGCCTGCCCTCCATGACGATGCTCTCCTTCAGCTCGCAGTCCTGCTCGGCCCGCATCAGCCGGTCGTCGACCTGGTGGGAGCCGCCGATCATGCGCAGCGCGTTGGGTCCGCGCAGGTGCCAGCCCTGGCCGTCGTTGTTGGGGGCGAGGACGCCCAGGCCGACCATCTCCGAGAGGTAGGCGCGGAAGCCCTCGGTGTCGAGCTGCCGGAACCCCGCCCGCCAGTACGTCTCGCACTCCTCGCGCAGCTCGGCGTCGCTGAGCCGGGTCTCCAGGCCGTGGTGGTGGGCCTGGTAGGCGAGGACGTTGGCGATCACGTCGTACCGGTGGTCGAGCGCCAGCGTGTCGTTGAACGCCACCGAGATGCGGTCCTTGAGGCCGGTGTCCGCCTCCACGGTCTCGACGTCGGCGGCCTCCACGGCGTACGGAGGTCCCTCCGCGCCGCGCCGCCGCTTGCGGTGCATCACCTCCACCAGGCGGTGGCCGAACATCTGGAGCAGGAACGGCTGGTAGGAGCAGTGGCCCAGCACCCGGTTGACCAGGTCCACGCTGGCGAACTCGAAGCCGAGCGCCCGCATCGGCCCGACCAGCAGGTCGGCCGCGTGCTGCGGGGCCAGCGGGCCGATCACCGTGGGCGTCTGCGCGAGGTGCCCGAACGGTCCGTTGCTCGCGAGCTTGGCGAACCGCTGCACCGAGTGGAGGCCCGCGAAGACGACCTTGGCCCGGTCCTTCGTACCGGAGCCGAGGCCCTTCAGCAGCTTCGTCTGCTCGAAGCGCGGGGCGTCCGCCTCGAAGAACTGGTCGCACTCATCGAGGAGGATCAGCAGGCCGCGCCGGGAGTCCTCGTCGAGCCAGGTCCTGATCCCCTCCCGGACCCGCGCCTGCGCCTGCGCCTGCTCTGCGGCGTGCCTGGCCGGACGACGGCCCTTCTGGCGGTCCGGGAGCACCCCGGCCCGGGTCAGGACCCGGTGCAGGACGCTCCAGAGGGCCTCGGGGCCGAGCGCGGTGCCCTTGCCGATGTTCTCGTCGTCCAGGTTGACGTGCACCGCGTGGTGGGAGCCCGGGCGCTGCTCCTCGAACCGCTCCCCCGCGTCGCTGAGCAGCGCCGACTTGCCGAGGCCCCGGCCGCCGAAGATGACCTGGGTGCCGCGCGGGTCGAGGATGCTGCGGCGTTCGGCGTCCCGGCCGTAGAACATCTCCGCGCCGATCTGGCCGCGCTTCTCACTGATGTACGGGTTGACGCCGGAGAAGGGCAGCAGGATGCGCGTGGTCGTGGCGGCCTGCCGGTTGCCCCGGGCCGCGAGGTAGGCCAGGGCCGCGTCGTCGACGACCAGCAGCGGCTGGAGCCGGCTCGTGCCCGCGGCGAGCTCCGCGCGGGCGTCGCGGCCGAGGACGCCGAAGCAGACCACGACCAGGGCGGAGCCGCTGGGGTCCTGCGCGGCCCGGCTCATGACGACCTCGGCGGGCGGGCGGCCCCACAGCACCAGCACCCGCAGGCTGCCGCCCCGCTCCTTGATCTGCGAGCCGAACGCGGGCGCCTCCGCCCGGCCGTTGACCTCCACGCCGATCGCGTCGTAGAAGCGGTACTCGCGCCGGTCCGGGGACAGGTGCTCCTGGAGGCGGGCGTTCTTCGCGTCGTACCCCAGCAGCTTCAGCGCGGACAGCACCTGCTGGCGTACCGGGGCGTTGTTGCGCTCCTTGCGTTCCGTCGCCCCCACCTCGCGCCACTCCTCCAGCGCGTCCGCCGCGAGCGCTGCCTCGTCGGGCGAGAGGTGCCCATAATCGAGGACCGGGAGGGCGGGGTGGCGTCCGCCGGAGCGGACCATCCGGACGAGCTCCTCGTCGATGCCCTTCGGCAGGCCGTCCGGCACGGCCGGGAAGAACTCCGTCAAGTGGCACTCCCCCGCGTCGATCTCCGGGACGTCCTCGCCGATCTCCAGGAAGTAGACGAGGTCGGCGGCGGTCGCCAGTTCCCCCGCGTCCAGGTGGCGCAGGACCTGGGGGCGTCTGCCGTGGTCCAGCCCGACTGCGTCGAGGCGGGCGCGGATACGGGCGGTGGCCTCCCGGCGGTATGCGGGGAGGCGGTCGCGGACTGTGTCGAGGTCGCGGCGTACGTCCAGCAGGTCGGGGCGGGGCGGGGCGTCGGGGTGGGTACGGGGGGCGTCCAGCGGGCCGGGGTGGGGCGGGGCGTCCAGGCGGGTACGGGGCTCGTCCGGCAGGCCGGGGCGGGGCGGGGCGTCGAGGCGGGTGCGCGCCACGTCCAGCAGTTCCTGTAGTTCCAGGTCCTGGTCGTCCGTCACCGCGCCGTCGGCCTGGGCCCGGCGTAGTTCGGCGGCGAGTTCGTCGCAGCGGGTGCTGAGCGCCGCGTGTCTGGCGGCCTCCAGGGTGTCGATCTCCGCGTGGGTGCGGGCGGTGGACAGGGGCGGGCCCGGCAGTTCGCCCGCGAGGGCGAGGTCGACGATGGCGCGGGCCGCCGCGAACGCGTCGCGGTCCAGGCGCTCGGTCAGGGCCTCGTCCCAGTCCCGGTCCACCGCCGTCAGGAGGAGGCTCAGGCCGGGGCGGTCCTGGAGGGTGTCGCAGACCTTCAGGAGCTCCACGTCCAGCGCGGTCTCCGGGTCCGTACAGCCGCCGTCCGTACGGCCGCCGTCCGCGCGGGCGCCCGGCCGCGTGGTGTCGGTCAGCAGGGTGAAGAGGTCCTCCATCGCGCCGTGCGCCGCCGACGCGACCGCCGAGGCCAGCGGGTCGGGGCGCAGGGTCATCCGGTGGAGTTCCGTCAGGACGACGTCCCGCCGGTCCAGCAGCGTCTGCCGCAGCGACGAGATCTCCTTCGCGGCCCGGTCGACGCCCGAGTGGTCGCCCCTGCGGGCGTCGCCGACCTCCAGGCACCACTCCTTCGCCTGGCCTGCGGCCCGTTCGACGAGGTGTACGAGGTCCTGCCGTCCCGAGCCCTGGAGCGGCTTCCCGCTGGAACCCCGGTACGCGCGGTCCATCCGGTCGATCTCCGCGTTGATCTCCGAGAGCTTCGACAGCCGGTCCGCCGTCTCCCGTACGCCCCGCAGCGCGGCCCGGTCGTCCTCCACCACCGCCCGCAGCATCCCGCCGAGCAGGCCCCCGCGCTCCAGCCAGCACCGGGCGATCCTGTCCGCCCTCACGAACCGGAGGCGCTGCGGGGCGAGGAGGTCGGCGGCCTGTGCCCGCAGGCCGCTCATCCGGGCCTCGGCGGCGGACGCGTCCGCGATGACGCCCAGCGGCGACACCATCATCAGCGCACCGCTGAGCGCGCGGTCCGCGACGGCCGCCGCGAGTTCCGCGAGCACCTCCGGCAACCTGGGCACCAGCGCCTTCAGCTGCGCCCCCGCCGTGTGATCGCCGGTGACCAGCGCGACGCGCAACAACGCCGGGAACAGGACGAGTTCGTCCTCTCCATCACAGCCACCCTGACGCCGGACCAGCCCACCCACGAACCTCGCGTCCGCCCCCACCCCGGCCACCAGCCGCCCAGCCGCCCCGGCCAGCCGCAACGCCGCCGAACGCGACGGGGGGTGGGCTGCGGCACGCGCGAGGTGGTGGGCCAGGCCGAAACGACGGGTTGCGATGAGGTGGGCTAGGGCGGGGGTGGGGTCGGGGGTGTTGGGGTCGGTGGGGGTGTCGGGGTTGTCGGGGTGGGTGGGGTTGCCGGAGGTGGGCGGGGTGCCGAGGTGGGTGGGGTCAGCAGGGCTGTCGGGGGTGAGTGGGGTGTTGGGGTGGGTGGGGTTGCCGGAGGCGGCCGGGCTGCCGGGGTGAGCAGGGGCGGCGGGGCTGTCGAGGTTGCCAGGGGCGGCCGGGCTACCGAGGTGGGCCGCATTGCCGACAGCGGGCGAGTTGCCGGAGGCGGCCGGGCTGCCGGGGTGAGCAGCATCGCCGGAGGCGGCCGGACTGCCGAGGCGGGCAGGGGCGGCGGGGCTGTCGAGGTTGCCGGAGGCAGCCGGGCTACCGAGGGCGGGCGCGCTGCCGGAGGCGGCCAGGCTGCCAGGGTGAGCAGCATCGCCAGAGGCGGCCAGGCTGGCGGATGCGGCCGGGGTGGCGAGGGTGTCGGGGGTGGCAGGGGTGGTGAGGTGGGCAGGGGTGGTGAGGTGGGCAGGGTTGGTGGAGGGGGCCGTGTTTTCTTGTTCGAGCGGTTTCGCGTTCCCCTGTGCGGCCGGGGCCGGTGTCTCCGTGGCGAGCGGTGCCGGTGCCGGTTTTCCGGTGGTCTCGGGCTCTCCGTCGTCCGCAGTCCTCGTGTCCTCCCCGGTGACGGGGGTGGTGTGCGGGATCGTCGGGGCGGCTTGCGTCGGGGTCGAGGGCGTGATGGCAGTACCGGCGGCGCCCTCATCACTCGTACCGCCGGCCGGCAGCGTCAGCTCGTACGCCATCATCGCGGCCCGCGCGCATTCGACGGGCAGGTCAGGTGCCACCCGGTCCTGGAGGGCCATCCGCTCCGCCGCGGTCTCCGGGCGGCGGCCCAGCCGGACGAGGTCGGCGAGCGCGGCCAGGGTCGTCGCCTCGCGGCGCTGCGCCTCTCCCCACGCCTCGACGGCGAGCAGCCGTACCGCGACGCCGCGTACCGCCTCGGCGGCGGGGGCCACCGGGCTGTCGGCGGGGCAGCCGACGGTGGACAGCGCACGCAGCGTCTCCCGCAGCCCGAGGCTCTCCCGATGCGTCCGTACGGCCTCGGTCAGCTCCTCCAGGCGCGGCACCGGTACGTCGATCCCCGCCTTGGCGAGCACACCCAGGGTGGTGTCGAAGGCGGCCCTCAGCGCGGTCAGCGACGCGAGGTCGGTCTCCTCGGGAGGACGTCCGTCCGCCACCGCCTCCGCCACACGCCGGGCAGCGACCCCGGCTCCGGCGAGGCTGCCGGCCAACGCCCGGCACGCGTCCTCGGGACTCTGACCGTCAGGCGTCCGCGCGCCCGGCGTGGAGCCGCCGGGCGACGAGTCACCCCGCGCCGGCGCGTCCCGCATCGGCTCGCCCGCCATCGCGTCGCCCCGCGTCACCCCGTCCCGCATCGGCTCACCCGACAGCACGTCGCCCCCCGCCAAGCCACCCCGCGTCGCCTCGTCCGGCGTCGGCTCACCCGCCATCAAGTCGCCCCGCGTCACCTCGTCCGGCGTCGAACCTCCCCGCGCCGAGCCGCCCCCCGTCACCTCGTCCGGCGTCGAACCACCCCCCGTCACCTCGTCCCCCTCCTCCATCGCGAACACTTCCGGCACGAAGTCCGGGTTGGCCGCGAGTACGGCGTGTGCCGCGGTGCGGACGGTGTCGAGGCCCGGTGTGTCCCAGGTGAACCACTCCTGTTCGACGGCCCAGGCGACGACGTGCGCGTCCGAGACGGAGCCGTTGCTCCACGCGAGGACCGTGGCGCGCAGGAGAGGGCCGGCCCAGCGGTCGAGGAGGGTGTCGTCGCGGTCGGTGAAGACGGTCACGGCCAGATCGCCCATCGGCGTCTGGGTGAGCCTGCGCAGGGTGCACCGGCACGCATGCTGCCGCACCTCGCGGCGCAGCCGGCTGAGCACGTCCCGGCACAGCGCGCGGCTGACCCGCCGGGGCGCCGTCATCCGGATGCCGAGGTGGTGCAGCACCTCCTGCCGCTCCTTGTGGCCGAGCGCGCCGAAGGCCCGCTCCACCATCTCGCCCGTCAGGTCGTCCAGGGCCGTGGTGACCGGCGCCCGCAGGGAGTTGAGTGCCTCGGCCAGCGCTTCGAGCTCCGTGGCCGACACGTCTCGCGGGGACAGCGGTGGCCTCGCGATGACGTGGTAGGGGTCGTGCATACGCCGTTCTCCGTTCGGTCGTGCAGGGGAAGGCCGTACAGGCACGCGCCGGGCTCAGTGGCCCCGGGTGTGCTGGGTGACGAACGTGTAGCCCTCGGGCAGCTCCCAGCCGTCCGCCTTGCCGAGCCTGCGGCAGTGGTCGCGGAACGCCGCACGCTGGGTCTCCCCGGCGAGGTGCCCCGGCAGGAGGCGGCGCAGGTGGCCGGGGACGTGCTGGAAACCCATCGCGCGCCCGGCCCCCGGTTCACCCCAGGTGCCGGGGAGCCGCACCACGGCCGGCCGGTAGGCGAGAAGCGGTATCCCCGGCTGCCCGCGGCGTGCGGGAAAGTGCGGCTGCCCGGCGACGTCCCGGCTCCCGGTCTCCGGTTCCAGCAGCCGTACGGCGAGCAGTTCCGCCACCGCGTCCCCCAGCACGGCGGCCCGCTCCGGCGCCGGCTCGTACCCGTACGCGGCGAAGGGCAGCCCCGCGCGGTCGAGCACGGCATGGCCGTCCGGGGTGAGCAGCCCGCACCGGCGTACGGTGCGCAGCACCAGGTCCCGGGGGCCGAGCCCGGCGGCGGAGTCGCCGTCGCGGTCGCTGCCGGGGGCGTCGTCGCGGGTGAGGACCCGGGGGTCGTAGCAGTGCCCGACGACCCGGTCGCCGACCCTCACCCGATGGCCGAGGCCCGTCGTGACCAGCCCCAGACGCCGGGTGCCGCGCGGCCAGCGGACGTGGAGGAGGAGGCCGGGGAAGAACTCGGCGGGCCAGTCGACGCCGGTCAACCGGGCGCTTCCGTCGCCGAGTTCGGCGAGGAGACGCTGTTCGGCCCCGCCTTCGAGCCCCAGGCCGACCACGGCACGCGGCCCGAACGCCGAGCACAGCTCCTCGGCGACGAGCGGATGCAGCGGCAGACAGCCGCCCCTGAGGTGCGCCAGCCGGAGGGGGACACGCCAGCGGATCTCCACGGCGTCACTACGGAGGGTCTCGGGCGCGCCGAGGGTGCCGTCGTCGGGGAGGGGGCGGTCGAGGGGGGCGGGGACGGGTACGGGGACGGGTACGGGGGGCAGGGTGGAGGCCCATCCTTGTCCGGCCGGGGAGAGGGGGTCGCCGAGGGGGGCGGTGCTGCCGGGGTGGTGGAGCCGTGTGTCGGTGCCGCCGCCGAGCCGCTGGGACGGCGTGCCCGTGCCGCCTGGCTGCTGGGGGCGCATTCCGGCGTCGCCGGGCTGCTGGGGGCGCGTCTCCGTGCCGCCGAGCCAGTGCGACCGCCACACGCCGCCGCCCTCGAACGCGTCGTCCAGTGCGACCCGCGTGCCGTTCGGGAACAGGCCCTGGCTGCTGCCCTCGTGGACCATGTCGGCGAGGGCCGCGTTGGCGTGGCACACCGCCGAGGCGTACCCCAACCCGGTGAGGAGTTCCCCGGCGCCGGGGACCGTCCGCAGCCGGGGCCCGATCGCCGTGTACACCGTGGCGGGGCCGGTGGGGCCGTGGCGGCGGGGTACGGGGGTGACCGCCCGGCGCAGGTCGGCGCCGAGCGACCGCAGGTCGTCGCCGCCGAGGGCCCCCGCGTCCCGCCGCCGGGCGGCGAGCGCGTCCTCGGTCATGGCGTACTGGCCCCACGTACGCAGCAGTTCGCTGGCGCGGAGCACGTCGCGTACCCGGCGCAGCAGCGTGAGCAGGGCGGGGCGCAGTACGTCGTCCCCGGTGCCGCCCGCGAGTGCGGCCAGCGAGACGGGGACGAGGGGGCTCAGGAGCTGGGCGCGTGCGGTGGTCAGCAGGTGGTCGGCGTAGGCGGCCAGTCCGTCCCCCCGGGCGGCCCGCGCCGACGGATAGCGGGCGTCGACGACGATGTGCCCGTCCTCGTTCAGCCACCGCCGGTGGCTGCGTAACCGCCGCAGCTGGACGGCCGTCAGGCTGAGGCCGGGTCCGAACGCGTGCGGGTCGGGCACCAGGAGTTCCCGCCGACGCGCCGTCGCCCCCTCCCTCCCCGGCCCCTCCGCGCCCGCGGGCGCCCCGGACACCCAGGCGGGCACGTCCCCCATGGCGTTGACGTCCGGGTGGGCGCCCTCCTTGTACACGATCTCCGCGAAGAGCGGCGCGGACCCCGTCGCGATCCGCACCATGGCCCCGACCGGCAGCGCGGGCGCCTCCTCACCGAGCGCGATCACCGGAAAGTCGTCCGGGCGCAGGGGGCTGCGGCCGTATCCCTCGCCCGCGAGGTCGTACCCGAAGTACAGGGCGTTGAAGGCGACAGCCGTATGCACCGGCGACGGGCGGGCCGCGACGACCGCTTCCAGATAGCGCAGCAGCCTGCGCCGCTCCTCCTCCGGTACGACACCGTCGTCCGCGATCATCGCCGCGGTCAGCAGCGCGTGCTCGCCGTACGGCTCCGGCACCCCGTCGTGCTGCGGACGTTCCCCGCCCATGGCACCTCCATCACATCGCGGGCCGCCCCGACCCGCGCGCAACGTGTGGCTCAGGCTATGCCCGTCCTCCGCCGGTCCACCGCGCTTTCTTAACCTTCGTCGAAAAAGGACGACTCCACGCCGGCTCCACACCGACTCCGACCGGACAAGCCCGGACAGAAACGGGGCAACCGACCGACTTCACCGACACGCGGGCTAGGCTCGTGCGCTGCCGAAGACCGCGCCCCGCCGCCCCGGACGCCGCGCGCCCGCCCCACAGAAAACCCCGCTGACCTGCGGGAAAGGTGAGCGGCAGACGAGCCGGGCCGTACGCCGGGTTCTGTTTCCCCGGGGTCCTCGCGGGCCCCGGGGCGACGGCCATCCATCTAGGGCCGACGTTGCCGTCGGCCTCGTGCGGTCTACCCGCGGACTCGGGCGGGCAGCCCTCGAACGTCCGCGCAGAGCGCGTTCTACGGCGCTCCTTTTGACCTTGCTCCGGGTGGGGTTTACCTAGCTGCCCAGGTCACCCTGGGCACTGGTGGTCTCTTACACCACCGTTTCACCCTTACCCGGCGCCGGAGCGCCGGGCGGTCTGTTTTCTGTGGCACTGTCCCGCGGGTCACCCCGGGTGGCCGTTAGCCATCACCCTGCCCTGTGGAGCCCGGACGTTCCTCGGGGCCCCCAAGAGGGACCACGCGGCCGTCCGCCCGGCTCGTCTGCCGTGCCGACCATGTTACCGGCCGTGCGTCGCGCTTCGGTCCGGCGGCCGTGGCGAGCACGGAGCCCGCGAGGATGAGCGCGAAGGCCGCGCCGATGCCGAGGGTCAGCTTCTCGTCGAGGAAGAGCGCTCCGGCGGCGACGGCGACCGCGGGGTTGACGTACGTGATGACCGTCGAGCGCGTCGGGCCGATCTCCTTGATCAGTTCCAGGAAGGCGACGAAGGCGATGGCCGTGCAGATCACGCCGAGGCCCGCGAGGGCGGCCAGGACGGTCGCCGAGGGCATCTCGGAGGGCCACGTCGCCGCCGCGAAGGGCGCGTAGACGAGTGCGGCGAAGGCGAGGCAGGCCGCGGTGAGGTGGAGGGAGGGCACGTCCTTGAGGTGGCGGGCGGCGATCAGGGGCGCGGTCGCGTAGCCGACGACCGTCACCAGCACCTCGGCGAGGGAGCGCGCGTCCCCGCCGGTCAGGTGCGGGACCGTCAGCACGCCCACGCCCGCGAGGCCCAGCGCGAGGCCCGTGATCCGCCGCGCGCCGAGCCGTTCCGTGTCACCGAAGAACCGCGCGAGGACGACGCCGACGATCGGGACGCCCGCGATGAGCAGTCCGGCCGTCGAGCTGGACAGGTGCCGTTCGGCGTCCGTGAGCGTGAACCAGGGGCCGACGATCTCGATGCATGCGAACGCCAGCATCGGCAGCCAGTGCGCGCGCACCACGCGCGGGAGGCCGCCCTGACGGAGCGCGAACGGCAGCAGGAGCACCGCCCCGACCGCGCAGCGCGTGAACACCACCATGGTCGGCGAGAGGTCCTCCACCGCCACCTTGATCATCAGATAGGGGATGCCCCAGACCACTCCCATCAGGGAGAACAGGAACCAGCCACGTGCAGTCATGACCCGAGTCTCACCCCCTCCCCCACCGGTCGTCTTGAACGCTGTTGCGGTACGCCGCCGGAGTGACCCCGAGGACGCGCCGGAACCAGCGCGTGAGGTGCGCCTGGTCCGCGAACCCGACGAGCGCGGCGGCCTCGGCGGGCTTCACCCCGGCGTCCAGCAACGCCCGCGCGCGGTGCACGCGGTGCTGGGCGAGCCAGGCGTACGGGGGCAGGCCCATCGTCGTGCGGAACGCGCGCAGCAGCTGGTACCGCGACAGGCCCAGGTCGGCGGCGAGCGTGGACAGGGGCGGAGGCGCGAGGAGTTCGTCGGCTAGCCGGTCGCGCACCACGCGCGCGAGGGCGGCGGCTCCGGGCAGGCGGTCGTCCGTCGGGCGCGCGGTGGAGTGCCGGCGAGCGAGGGCGGTGAGCAGCCAGGGGACGGTGGACTCGGTCTCCAGCGGATCGGGGTGCGCGCTGAGCCCGGCGTGCGTACGGCGCAGGGCCTCGGCCAGCTCCGGGTCGTGGATCAGCGGCTCGCGGAAGTGCGGTACGCCGCCGAGGGTGCCCTCGGTGAGGAGGCCCGGCTCGGCGTAGACGGCGCGGTAGGCGTAGCCGTCGGTGGCGTTTCCGGGGCCTCCGGTGTGGGTCTCGCCCGGGGCCAGGACGACGATCGTGCCGGGGCCGGTGCGGATGTGGCCGCCCCTGTAGGCGATCACCTCGGTGCCGCCGACGCACACGCCGACGGTGAACTCGTCGTGCGCGTGCGGCGCGTAGACGTGTTTCTCGAACCGTGCGGTCAGCAGGTCGAGCCGCGGCCCGCCGTCACCGAGCCGCGCTCTGGTCCATACCGCCTGCTCAGCCATCCGACGTCCCCCGTCCTTGTCCGTTGCGGCAACTCCCGTGTCGCTGGCTCGTATTCCGCGTGCGTGTCTGTGTCTGTGTCTGTGCCCGCGTCTGCGTCTGCGTCTGCGTATGGCCGTCCGGCCGTCCGGCCGGGTTCAGGCTTCCAAGGCGGCCTCCAGTGCGGTGAACGCGTGGTTCAGGCGCGTGCGGTGGTCGTCGGAGACTGCGGACGCCGGGTCGCCGGACATCAGGCGGCGCGCGGAGGCGACGTACACCGTGCGGTACGCGGCGACCGTGAGGGCGGCGGCGAAGTGCGGGTCGGGGTACTCGGGGGCGGTCTCGGCGAGGGCCAGGGCCAGGGCCGTCTCCAGTTCCTCGACGCCCTCGCGGGCGCGGGCGCGCAGGGCCGGGGAGTCGACGACGACCTGCCAGAAGGGCGGGAAGTCGTCGTCCACTGCGGAGAGGGGGTGGTGGGCGTCGAGGAGGGTGAGGGTCAGGTCGTGCAGGGCGGCCAGGGGGGTGGTGCCCGGGGCGCGGTCGCGGACGGCTCCGGTGAAGGTCTCGACGGCCTCGGGGATGCGGTCGAGGAAGAGGTCCTCCTTGCGCGGGAAGTAGTTGAAGACCGTCATCGTCGAGACGTCGGCGGCGCGGGCCACCTCCGCGACCGTCACGTCGTCGAAGCCGCGCGCCGCGAACAGGCCCGTCGCGACGTCCGAGATCCGCTGCCTCGTGGCCCGCTTCTTGCGTTCCCGCAAGGAGAGTTCTTCGAGGTGCCGTTCGAGGTCGGTCGCGGGCCCGGTCTCGCGGCCGGATTCGGAGTTCGCAAAGTCCATGCAAAAAACTATAGCGCAAACAAACTTTGAGTCGCTACAGTCTTCGCATGACGAATTTCGACGTGGTGATCGCCGGGGCCGGTCCGACCGGCCTGCTGCTGGCCTGCGAGCTGCGGCTCGGGGGTGTGAAGGTGCTGGTCGCGGAGCGGCTGGAGGAGGTGGACGAGACGATCAAGGCGATGTCGGTCAACTCCCCCTCCGCCGTCGCCCTGGACCGGCGGGGCTTCTTCCCCACGCTCGCCGCGATCCAGGAGCGGGCGATGGAGGGGTTCCGCCGCTTCCGCGAGGAGCGCGGCGAGGACATCCCCCAGCCACCCAAGTTCGCCGGTCACTTCGCGGGCATCCCCCTCGACGCGGCCCACCTCGACCCCGAGGACCCCGCCTGGGCGGACACGGGCCGCGCGGACCGGGTGGGGCTGATCCCGCAGGCCGAGCTGGAGCGGCTGCTGGCCGCGCGGGCGCGGGAGTTGGGGGTCGAGATACGGAGAGGGGTGGAGGTGACGGGGTTCGAGGAGGACGGGGGCGGGGTGACGGTCCGGCTGACCGGGGGGCGCGCGGGAGGGGTGACCGAGGGGGCGTCCCGTGACGGGGCCGCTGGGGACGGGGACGGCAGCGGGGGCACAGCCGGGGCCGTGGATGGAGGCACAGCCGGGGCCGGGACCGGAGCCACCGAGGCCGAGTCCCCGGCCGCCGAGGGCAGTGGGAGCAGTGCCGTCCGCGCCGGCTGGCTCGTCGGGTGCGACGGCGGGCGCAGCACGGTCCGCAAGCTCGCCGGGTTCGACTTCCCGGGCACGCCACCGGAGATCACCGGCTACCAGGCCGTCGCCGACATGACGGGCACGGAGGCGCTGGGCACCGGCTGGAACACGACGGCGACGGGGACGTACGCGCACGGCCCGATGCCCGGCCGCATCCTCACGGTCGAGTTCGACGGCCCCCCAGCCGACCGCACGGCACCGATCACGGCCGCCGAACTCCAGGGCAGCGTGCGCCGGGTGACGGGGGTTCAGGTGACCGTCGAGAAGGTGCGTACGGTCACCCGGTTCACCGACAACTGCCGTCAGGCGAGCGACTACCGCAAGGGCCGCGTCCTCCTCGCGGGCGACGCGGCGCACGTCCACTCCCCCTTCGGCGGCCAGGGCCTGAACCTCGGCATCGGGGACGCGGTGAACCTCGGCTGGAAGCTCGCGGCGGTCGTGCGCGGCTGGGCCCCGCCCGGCCTGCTCGACTCGTACACGGCGGAACGGCACCCGATCGGGGCGTGGGTCCTGGACTGGACGCGCGCGCAGATCGCCCTGATGCGGCCGGAGTCCCACGCGCGGGCGCTGCGCGAGGTCTTCACCGACCTCACCCGGACCGTGGACGGCACGACCCACCTGGTCAAGAAGATCTCCGGCGTCTGGCAGCGGTACGACCTGCCCGGCGACCACCCCCTGGTCGGCGGCAGCGCGCCCGACCTGGAGCTGTCCGACGGCACGCGCCTCGCCGACCACCTGCACACCGCGCGCGGACTCCTCCTCGACCTCGCCGACGACCCGAAACTCCGCGCCCGCGCGGAGGGATACGCCGACCGGGTCACCGTCCTGACGGCCACCTGCCCGGACCGCCCGGGCCTCGCGGCGCTGCTGGTCCGGCCGGACGGGTTCACGGCGTGGGCGGCGGACACCGCGCCGGAGGGCGGGGAGCCGGTGGAAGCGGCACTGGAGAGGTGGTTCGGAACGCCGAAGGCCCCGGAGACCCCGGAGACCCTGGAGCCTCCCGCGGGGAGCCCCCGATGACCCGTCCCCCCGGAGGCCGCCATGACCGCGCTTGACCCTGCCGCGACGTCAACGTCTGTACTGGTGGGCATGAGGATCGGAGAACTCGCCGAGACGATCGGCGTCACCACCCGGGCCGTACGCCACTACCACCACCTGGGCCTGCTCCCAGAACCGGACCGCCTCTCGAACGGCTACCGGGACTACACGCTGCGGCACGCGGTGGCCCTCGCAAGGATCCGCCGGCTCACAGAACTCGGCGTGGGTCTCGCCGAGGTCCGGGACGTGCTGGCGGACGACGCGGGAAAAGACCTGGTCGAGGTCCTCGGGGAGCTGGACGAGGACCTGGCACGGCAGGAGGAGGCGATCCGGGAGCGGCGGGCGCGGCTGAGGGTGCTCCTGGAGGCGGGTGAGCTGTCCGCCGAGGGGCCGGTCTCCCCGGAGCTGGCGGAGCTGTTCGCGCGGACGTCGGGGCTCGCCGACTCCCCGATGGCCGCGAAGGACCGCGAGGTACTCGCGCTGATCGAGACGACGGCCCCGCCGGAGGTGCGGGCGCGGCTGCTGGCGGCGGTCGGATCGGTCACCGGCTCCCCGGAGGCAATCGCGCGGGCGAACGAGGCGTACGCCCTGCTGGACGACCTGGCCGGCGCCGAGGCGGACGACCCGCGCGTGGAGGCCGCCGCGCACCGGCTCGCCGCGTGCGTGCCGCCGGACCTGCTGCCCGAGGAACGGCCCGAGCCCGACAGCATGTTCCTGCGCGCCTTCTACGCCGACTTCCCGCCCGCGCAGGCGGCGGCGATCCGGCGGGCGCTGGAGATCCTGGGGGTGGAGACATGAGAGTCCTGCGGGCATTGGCCCGGCATCAGAGGCGGATGTGGGCCGACCTCGCGCGGTGGGCGCGGCGGCGGCAGACCGGGGAGGGGCGGCGGCTGGCGTACATTCGCGGGCAGGGCTCCATGACCGCGGCGATCGCGTTCGTGTGCGTGGTCGAGACGATCGGGGTGGCCGTCCTGCTGCGGGAGTACCCCGTCGCGCACTGGGTGGTGTTCGCCCTCGACGTCTACACGCTCGCGCTGGTCCTCGGGTCGTACGCGTCCTGCGTGGTGAGGCCGCACGTCCTGGAGGCGGACGCGCTGCGGGTCCGGTACGGGCAGGTGGACGTCCGGCTCCCCTACGACCGGATAACCGGCGTCCGGCGCGAGACGCGCTTCTCGCACCCCGAGGCCGAGGGCGAGCTGAGCCTGCCGGTCGGCGGACAGACCTCCGTCACGCTGGAGCTGGCGGAACCGGTCGTCCACACGGGGCTGCTGGGGCGGGTGCGCGAGGTGACGGTCGTGCGGCTGCACGCGGACGACGCCGACGGTGTCGTCCGGGAGATCAGGCGGGTGCGAAGCGGACGGTGCGTGTCGCCGGATCCGCTCGGGTGAGGCGGACGCGGAGGTGTTCGCCGAGAGGGAGGTGATCGCCGTCGACACGGCCGACGACGGCCGGGGACTCCAGGTGCACGGTGCCGTGGTGGTTCTCCAGGTCGATGACGCAGGCGTCGAAGGTCTCGCCGACGTGGCCCGCGAGGACAGCGGCCTCGACGACGTCCACGCAGGCCCGCTCCACGGCGTTCGCCCGGTGGCCGCCCTCCGCCATCCGCTCCGGGAGCGCGTCCAGCGCGGCGAGCACCCACTCCGGGGGCGGGTCGCCGGCCACCGCAGCGAGGCACAGCTCGGTGGCGTAGCGGTCGGCGAGGCGGCGCAGGGGGGCCGTGCAGTGGGCGTACGGGGCGGCGACCGCCGCGTGCGTGGTGAGGCCGGGGAGGGCGCCGCCCTGGAAGACCGTGTAGCCGGCGCCGCGCAGGAGGCTCGTGCACTCCTGGAGGAACGCCGCGTGGCGCGGGGTGCGCGGGTCGAGGGAGCGGATCAGGCGGGAGTACGGGACGTGGTGCGGCCAGTCGACGCGCAGCGCCTGCGCGACCCTGCGCAGGCGGGCCACCGCGCCGTCCGGGGCGGCGGGGAGGGTGCGCAGCACTCCCGTGCCGTACGACAGCATCAGGTCGGCCGCCGCCATGCCGGTCAGCAGGGAGAGCTGGGCGTTCCAGCCGTCCGCCGGCAGGGGCGCGCGGTACGTCAGCTCGTACGTGTCGTCCCGCTCCACGATCTCCTGCTCCGGGACGTTCAGGGAGATGCCTCCCCGCTCGGCCTCCTGGCGTTCCCGCAGCTCACCGATGGCCTTCAGCAGGGCGAGGGGTTCCTCGGCGGTGCCCTCGTCGATCTGCTTCTGCACGCCCGCGTAGTCGAGTTTCGCCCTGCTGCGCACGAGCGCGCGGCGTACGTCCACCGCGAGCGTCCTGCCGTCCGCGTCCAGGTCGATCGTCCACAGGGCCGCCGGGCGGGTCCGGTCCGGGAGCAGGCTGGCGGCGCCCTCGCTGAGGACCGCCGGGTGCAGGGGGACCCTGCCGTCCGGGAAGTACAGGGTCGTCACCCTGCGGTTCGCCTCCGCGTCCAGCGCGCCTCCGGGTGCGACGAACGCCGCGACGTCCGCGATCGCGTACCGGACGCGGTAGCCGGTGCCCTGCCGCGACAGGTGCAGCGCCTGGTCCAGGTCGGTCGACTCGGGCGGGTCGATGGTGAGGAAGGGGATGTCCGTCGCGTCGTACGCCGGGAGCGTGGGGTTCGTCGCGGCCCGCTCCGCCTCCGCGAGGACCTCCGGCGGGAAGGCGGCGGGCACTCCCAGCTCGGTGCGGAGGTCCGCGAGGGCGGCGCGGAGGGGGGCTTCGGGTGCGCCGGTGACGCGCAGGGGGCGGCGGGGCATGGGACGAGCGTAGGGCGGGTTCGGGGGTGGGGCATGCCGAAGTGGAACGTTCCGCGCCGTAGTCTGGGCGGAGTTGTCGTGAAGGAGATCGTTCGTGCTTGTGCTGCTTCCGCCGTCCGAGGGCAAGGCTTCGTCCGGGCGGGGTGCGCCGTTGAAGCTGGAGGCGTTGTCGCTGCCGGGGCTGCGGGAGGCCCGGGAGGCGGTCCTCGGGGAACTGGTCGAGCTGTGCGCGGGCGACGAGGAGAAGGCCCGCGAGGTGCTGGGGCTGAGCGAGGGGCTGCGGGGGGAGGTCGCCAAGAACGCCGGGCTGACGACGGCGGGGGCGCGGCCCGCCGGGGAGATCTACACGGGGGTGCTGTACGACGCTCTCGGTCTCGCCACGCTCGACCCCGACGCCGCCCGGCGGGCCGGCAGGTCGCTGCTCATCTTCTCCGGGCTGTGGGGGGCCGTCCGGGTCACCGACCGGATTCCGTCGTACCGGTGCTCGATGGGCGTGAAACTGCCGGGGGTGGGGGCGCTCGGGGCGCACTGGCGGGGCGCGATGGGCGAGGTGCTGCCGGAGGCGGCCGGGAAGGGGCTCGTGCTCGACCTGCGGTCGTCCGCGTACGCCGCCGCGTGGAAGCCAAAGGGCGAGGTCGCGGCGCGCACGGCGACCGTACGCGTGCTGCACGCGCCGACGCGGAAGGTCGTCAGCCACTTCAACAAGGCGACGAAGGGGCGGATCGTACGCAGCCTGCTGACGTCGGGCGCGGAGCCGGCGGGGCCCGGCGAACTCGCCGAGGTGCTGCGGGAGTCGGGGTACGTCGTGGAGGTCGCGGGGGCGGGGAAGCTGGACGTCCTGGTGGACGAGATCCACTGAGCGGCTCAGCGCAGGTGCGACGTGTCGTTCAGGAGCCGCACGCTCGCGTTGCCGTCCGCGTAGTACGCCACCGCCGAGAGGGACGCGGCGGCGAGGTCCATCCGGAACAGGGCCTCGGGGGGCGCGCCGAGCGCCAGGCGGACCAGCGTCTTGATGGGCGTGACATGGCTGACGACAAGCACCGTGCGCCCGGCGTACGCGCTGGTCAGCCGGTCCCTGGTGGCGGCGATCCGCTCCGCGACCTCGGCGAAGCTCTCGCCGCCGCCGGTCGGACGCGCCTCCGGGTCGCCGAGCCATGCGGCCATGTCCTCGGGGTGGCGCTCGCGGACCTCCCTGAAGGTCAGCCCCTCCCACGCGCCGAAGTCCGTCTCCCGCAGGCCGTCGTCCACGGCGACGTCCAGGCCGAGGCGGCCGGCGACGGCCTCCGCCGTCTCGCGGGTGCGCGCGAGGGGCGAGGCGACGATCACCTCGATCGTCCCCCTGCGCGCGAGCGCCTCCGCGACCCGCGCCGCCTGCTCCCGGCCCACCGGGGAGAGGCTCGGGTCGGAACCTCCGCTGCCTGAGAAGCGTTTCTCGGGTGTGAGGGGGGTTTCGCCGTGGCGGAGGAGGACGAGGGTCGCGGGGGTGCCCATGTCGGGCGCGGCGGTCTTGCGGGCGGGTTCAGCGCGGGGGGTGGTGTGGCGGGGACGGGATCCGGGTACGGCGACGGCCTCGTACGCGTCCCTCTCGGCACCGGGCGCGACCTCAGCCCCGTACACGTCCCGCTCGGCGCCCGCCTCGGCCTCGTGCTCAGGCCCCTCGACCGCGCTCCCGGGCGGCACCTCGCCCCGCTGGCCCGCGTCCATCGCCTTGTTCGCCAGACGGTCCGCCCGCTTGTTCTGGGCGCGGGGGATCCACTCGTAGCTCACCCGGTCCCCCGGCAGGACCCTCGCGGCCTCGGTGGCGAGGGGACGCAGGGCGGGGTGTTTGACCTGCCAGCGTCCGGACATCTGCTCGACGACGAGCTTGGAGTCCATGCGGACGTGGACGGCGGCGGAGGGGCTCAGCGCGTGGGCGGCCCGCAGGCCGGCGAGCAGCCCGTTGTACTCGGCGACGTTGTTGGTGGCGACGCCGAGGAAGCCGGAGCGCTCGGCGAGCAGCTCGCCGGTGTCCGCGTCGATGACGACGGCGCCGTATCCGGCGGGCCCGGGGTTGCCCCGGGAGCCGCCGTCGGCCTCGATGACCAGGCGAGACGGACCGGGAGGGGGCGGGGCTGGGGCGGGAGTCGCTGTCGGGGCGGGGGCGGAGACCGGTGGCGAGGTCTCGGCGGACGGCGCGGTGGCGGCTGGAGCCGGTGCCTGGCCTGTGCTGCTCGACGGCGGCTCGGCCTCCGGCTCCGCCCCGGCGTCGTCCAGGGACAGCGCCCCCGGCCCCTCTCCCCCGCCGGCCACGCCTCCTACAGCCCCGACTCGACCGTACGGACCAGGATCCGGCGGCAGTTCTCGCAGCGCACCACCGCGTCCGTCGGCGCCTTGCGGATCTCGGCGAGTTCGGCGGCGGCCAGCTCCTGGCGGCAGCCCTGGCAGGTGCGGGCGTACAGCTTGGCCGCGCCGATGCCGCCCTGCTGCTCGCGCAGCTTGTCGTACAGCTTGAGGAGGTCGGCGGGGACGGCGCCCGCGACGACGGCACGCTCCTTGGTGACGGTCCCGGCCTCGCCGTCGAGCTCCGCGTACGCGGCCTCGCGCCGGGCGGTCGCGTCGTCGATCTTGCCCTGGACCGCGCCGACGCGCTCGGTCAGCTCGGCGACGCGCTCCTGCGCGGACTCGCGGCGCTCCATGACTTCGAGGACGACGTCTTCGAGGTCGCTCTGCCGCTTCGCGAGGGAGACGATCTCGCTCTGGAGGCTCTCCAGGTCCTTCGGCGAGGTCACGGCGCCGGAGTCGAGCCGCTGCTGGTCGCGCGCGGCGCGCTGGCGGACCTGGTCGACGTCCTGCTCGGCCTTGGTCTGCTCGCGCGAGCAGTCGCTCTCCTCGGTCGTCGCGGCGACGAGGAGGTCACGCAGCTGCGTGAGGTCCTTGCCGAGGGACTCGATCTCGGCGTGCTCGGGCAGCGAGCGGCGCTTGTGGGCGAGCTGCTGGAGTCGGACGTCGAGGGCCTGGACGTCGAGAAGGCGGTTCTGGTCGGCGGGCGCGGCGTTCAGTTGGGGGCTCCAAAGGGGGATGCGGAATGGCTGGTCCAGGGGTCGGTGACCGTGGCGGAGACGTGGGTGCGCAGGCCCCAGCCCTCGCGCTCGGAGACCGCGTCGAGCTGGGCGGCGGCCTGCTCGCACCAGGGCCACTCGGTGGCCCAGTGCGCGGCGTCGACCAGCGCGAGGGGGTGCTCGGCGCGGGCCTCGGACGCCGGGTGGTGGCGCAGGTCCGCGGTCACGAACGCGTCGACGCCCGCGGCGCGGACGTACGCGAAGAGGCTGTCGCCCGAGCCGCCGCTGACGGCGACCGTGCGGACGACGGCCTCGGGGTCGCCGGCCACCCGGATGCCCTGCGCGGTGGCGGGCAGCCGCTCGGCGGCGAGGGCGGCGAACTCCCGGACGGTCAGCGGGTGGTCGAGCTCGCAGACGCGGCCGAGGCCACGCCGTCCGGCGGGGTCGGTGGTGTCGGGCACGAGGGGGCGGACGACGCGCAGGCCGAGCGCGCCCGCGAGGGCGTCGGAGACGCCGGGGTCGGCGGTGTCGGCGTTCGTGTGCGCGACGTGCAGCGCGACGTCGTTCTTGATGAGCGTGTGCACGACACGGCCCTTGAACGTGGACGCGGCGACGGTCGTGGTGCCCCGCAGGTACAGCGGATGGTGCGTGACCAGCAGGTCCGCACCGAGCTTCACCGCCTCCTCGACGATCTCCTGGACGGGGTCGACGGCGAACAGCACCCGCCCGACCTCCTGCTGCGGATCGCCCACGACGGTGCCGACCGCGTCCCAGGACTCGGCCCGCTCGGCGGGCCACAGACTCTCCAGCGCGGCGATGACTTCAGACAGACGGGGCACGCACCCAAGGCTACCTGCCGGTTCCTGTGGAACGTACCGGTCGTGGGGATACCTGTGGATAACTACGGCGGCCAGGCTCCGGGCGCCGGTCCCGTACCCCGTCCTCCCCTCGCAGCACATACCCCCTCCCCGCCTCAGAGGAATCGCTTCTGCGCCACTCGTACGAGCGAAGTGCGGGCCCGCTCGTCCCACGGCCGCGCGTGCGAAAACTAGCTTCTGCGGCGGAGGTGATCGGACGATGACGGCTTGTGTGATCGAACCGGCCGCGGGGGGCGCGGAGGGGGCGACGGGAGCGGGTTGCGTGATCACTGCGGACGGGGGGTACGGGGCGCGGCTCGCCCGGGACGGGGACGCGTGGTTCCCGGAGAGATGGTCGCTGGGCGGGCCGGAGGCGTACGTCGTACCGCTGCCCGGCGCGCAGCCCGAGGAGGCCGGGACCGAGGTCCAACCCCTCGCGGACGGGCGGGTGTTGATCCATCGGCGGGTCGAAGAGCGGCATCTCTTCTCGCTGTTGTACCCGACGGGGCCCGGCACCGGGGAGGTGCAGCTCGGGGCGGTGGAGTGTGCGGACCTGTCGCTGCTGCCGCCGTCGCCGTGCGGGAAACGGGTGTTCGCGCTCGCGGTGGGCGAGTCGTCGACGGCCGTGTGGCAGGTGGCCGGCGGCGCGTTCGGGCCCGAGCGGCTGGCGGAGGTGCCGGGGCGGTGCGGGGGCGGGGTGTGGCTGGACCCGGACGGGCGGCTGCTGGCCGTCGACCGCGAACTGGGCGGGCGCACCAAGGCGGTTGCGGTCGACCTCGGGCGCGGCGGTGCCGTGTCGCCGCTCCTCCAGATCACCGAGGAGAGCGACGACCGGCTGCTGCTCGCCGATCCGGACAGCGGGCTGCTGCTGATCCGGTCGGACGCGCCGGGTGAACCCCGGCTCGGGTGGGGGGTGTTGGGGAGCACGCTGCCGGTCCGCTTCCCCGAGTCGCTGCGGCTGGCGGGGTGTTCGGTGACGCCGTTCGCCGTGCAGCCGGGGCAGGTGCTGCTGCCGGAGAGCTGTGCGGTGGCGCTGCGTGTCGACGGAGCGTTCGGGTGCTGGGTGGGGATGTGGCGGGCGGCGGACCGGCGGGTGCGGCAAGTCGCGGCGCCCGAGGGGTGGTTGACGAGCAGCGGGTGGTGGTCGGCGGAGGGGGTGCTGGGGTTGCCGTACACGACGGGCGGCGAGCCGTGCGGGGTGGCGCGGGTGCGGGCGTGGGAGGGGGTCGAGGTGACGCGTACGGTCTCGGCGCCGCGTCCGGTGCCGTTGCAGCAGGCGCCACTCGACAAACGTGTAACGAAGTAGGTGCCGACGCCCCACCCGCCCCTTGCATTCCCAGGCGCCTCGATAGACTCGCCGGGCTGTAAGAAGGATCATGTTGACGGGGTGGAACACTTCCGATGAGCGACGCAATCACCACGCAGCGGCCGTCCGCCGAGACGCACGGCCACGAGAGCGACGGCGCCGGCCGCCACCGCGGCCAGCAGTCGGCCCACGACGCGGAGACGGCCCCCCACGGCCGCCACCGCAGGCCGACGGAGCAGGTGGAGTCGGCTGCGGCGTAGCCGGTTCGAACACGCGGGTCCCGCTGGTCACCGAGGGGTGACCGGCGGGGCCTTTTTCTTGAACAGGGCTTTTTCCAGCGGGAGTTGATATGTGGACCTCGGCGCGGCGGACGCGCACCGGCTGACGACGGCGCTCTTGCGTCTGGCTCCGGCGCTGCGGCGTGCGCTGTCCCCCGATGGTCTGAACGTCGTCAACTCGGCGGGAGCGGCGGCTACTCAGACCGTGTTCCATCTCCATGTGCATCTGGTGCCACGCTGGCACGGGGACGCGTTCGGCCCGCTGTGGCCGGGGCGTTCGCAGCGGCCTGCGCAACAGGACGAGCAGGTGGCGGAGTTGATCAGGGCGGAGGTGGCGGGGCGGCGTGGCGGTCCTGTCGGCTTCTTGTGAGAGCCGGTCCTGCGGCTCCTTGTGAGGGCGGAGCGCTCTACTCCCGTCGCAGTCCCAGTACTTCGGACGCGCCGAAGGTCTCCCCGCTGGGCCGCTGCGCGTAGTGCGGGGTCAGTACCGCGTCCAGTTCGTCGTAGGTGAAGGCGTCCTGCTTGCTGTCGAACTTGGCGCGGACGCGGGGGCGTTCGACGACGGCGACCATTCCGCCGTGGACGACGAGGAGCTGGCCGTTGACGCGGGCGGCGGCCGGGGAGGCCAAGTAGCCGACGAGGGGGGCGACATGGGCCGGAGAGAGGGGGTCGATGCCCTGGCCGGGTTCCTCGACGGCGGCGAAGACGTCCTCGGTCATGCGGGTGCGGGCGCGGGGACAGATGACGTTGGCGGTGACGCCGTACTTGGCGAGGGCGAGGGCGGTGGAGACGGTGAGGCCGACGATTCCGCCTTTGGCGGCAGCGTAGTTGGGCTGTCCCGGGGAGCCCGCGAGGAACGCTTCGGAGGAGGTGTTGACGATCCGGCCGTACACCGGTCCCCCCTCCCGCTTCGACCGCTCCCGCCAGTGCGCCGCCGCGAACCGGGTCGTGTTGAAGTGCCCTTTGAGATGGACCCGGACAACCGCATCCCACTCCCCCTCGGTCATGGAGAACACCATCCGGTCGCGCAGGATGCCCGCGTTGTTGACGAGGACGGCCAGCTCGCCGTACGTGTCGATCGCCAACTCGACGAGTTCGCGGGCCTGCTGGAAGTCGGAGACGTCCCCGGTGTGGGCGATGGCCTCGCCCCCGGCGGCGCGGATCTCGGCGGCAACCTCCTCCGCGGGGGTCGCGGACGCCTCGCCGGAGCCGTCGCGGCCGGCCTGCCCGTAGTCGTTGACGACGACGGCCGCGCCGAGCCTGGCGAGTTCGAGCGCCTCGGCGCGTCCGAGTCCGCGCCCGGCGCCGGTGACGATCGCCGAAAGTCCTTCCAGGGGACGGGACATGACGGTTCCTCAGATCTCTATGCAGGTGCGCAGGGCGACGCCGGTGCGCATCTGGTCGAGTGCCTCGTTGACGTCGGCGAGCGGGACCCGGTGCGTGATGAGCCCGGCGAGGTCGATGCGCCCGGCCCGCCAGAGGGCGATGGTCCGCTCGTAGGAGCGCAGGACGTCGCCGCCGCCGTACATGGACGGCAGGATCCGCTTCTCGTCGAAGAACAGCTCGAACATGTTGAGTTGGAGGAAGTCGTCCATCGCTCCGGCGCCGACGACGACGAGGGTGCCGCCGCGCCGGGTGTTCTCGTAGGCGGTGCGCGCGGTGGCGGACCGGCCGACCACCTCGAAGACGTAGTCGAACCCCTCGCCCCCGGTGACCAGTTGCTTCGCTCCGGGCAACTCGTCGGGCGAAACCGCCTTCGTCGCACCGAACTTGAGCGCCGCCTCACGCCGGGAGGCGACCGGGTCGACGGCGACGATCTCGGCGGCCCCCTTGAGCCGCGCGCCCTGGATCGCGGAGATCCCGACACCCCCGCACCCGATCACGGCGACGGACGAGCCGGCTTCCACGTCAGCGGTGTTGAGGGCGGCACCGAGCCCCGTCGTCACCCCGCAGCCGATGAGCGCGGCGATGTCGAAGGGCACGTCCTCGGGGATCGGCACCGCGCACCCGGCGTCGACGACGACCTCTTCCGCGAACGTGCCGGTCCCCGCGAACCCGAACACATCCCCGGCGGGGCGGCGGAAGTTGGGGGTTCCGGCGTTCATGAACCCGGCGAGGCACAGCTCGGTCTGGCCGCGCTTGCAGGCGGGACAGGCGCCGCAGGCGGGCAGCCAGCACACGACGACCCGGTCCCCGGCCGTCAAGTGACTCACGCCTTCCCCGACTTCGAGGATCTCGCCCGCACCCTCGTGCCCCGGCACGAACGGTCCCGGCTGCGGCAGCACCCCGCTCATCGCGGACAGGTCCGAGTGGCACAGCCCCGTCGCCCGCACCCGGATCCTCACCCTGCCGGGCCCGAACCCCACAGCCTCGACGTCGTCGAGGACCTCCAGCTTGTCCTGACCGATCTC
Source organism: Streptomyces niveiscabiei (assembly GCF_033794345.1). NCBI lineage: Bacteria > Bacillati > Actinomycetota > Actinomycetes > Kitasatosporales > Streptomycetaceae > Streptomyces > Streptomyces niveiscabiei. The sequence goes on along the minus strand of NZ_JARAYJ010000017.1, from coordinate 127,591 downwards.
GTGCAGTACGGCTGCGCGCATGGGCGCGACTCCCCTCAGATCATGGTGTGTTGGACGATCGTGTCGGCGAGCACGGGCGCGTCACCGCGTTCGGCGGCGCTCACCGCGACGCGTACGGCCCCCTCGCCGCGCCACATGCGGATACGCAGCGTCTCCCCCGGGTAGACGACCCCGGCGAACCTCGTGCCGTACGCCCGGACTTGGCTCACGTCCCCGTCCAACTCCGCGTCCACGACGGCCTTCAGCGTCATGCCGTACGTGCACAGGCCGTGCAGGATGGGCCGTTCGAACCCGGCGCGCTTCGCGAAGTCGGGGTCCGCGTGGAGGGGGTTGTAGTCGCCGGAGAGGCGGTAGAGGAGTGCCTGGTCCTCGCGGATCTCGCGCTCGACGGTCAAGTCCGGTTCCCCGGTGGGGGGTTCGAGGCGTCCGGAAGGGCCGCGCTCGCCACCCCAGCCGCCTTCGCCGCGTACGAAGATGTGCGCGTCGCCGGTCCACAACGGGCCGTCGGCGTCGGCGACTTCGGTGCGCATGACGAGGACGGCGGCCTTGCCCTTGTCGTACACCGCCGCGATGCGGCCGGTCGCCGTGGCGGTCCCCTCCGCCGGGATCGGGCGGTGGATCGTCAACGACTGGCCGCCGTGCAGGACTTGGGACAGGTCGACGTCGACTCCCGGCATCGACAGGCCGCTGATCACCCCAGGGGAGCCGTTTCCGGCGACCGTCGCGAAGCTCGGGAGGACGTGCAGGCGGGATTCCAGGGTGTAGCGCAGTTCGTCCGGGTCGGTGGCGGGGGTGCCGGCGCCGATGCCGAGGTGGTAGAGCTGCACGTCCTTGCGGGTCCAGGCGATCTCGCCGGTGCGGGGGGCGGCGGCGAGGGCGGCGGCTGCGTCGATGGGCAAGGGGGCTCCCTGGTGGGGCGGGGCGGAGCGTGGGGCGGTGCGGTGCGTGGGGCGGTGCGGTGCGTGGGGCGGTGCGTCCAAGACCTCGGTACGGCTGTCCGCACCGTCGGCCGCACCGAGGTCGTCGCGGCCCGGACTGGAACCTGTTCCAGTCCGGCGCCCTAGGTATAGCCGAGGGCTGTTCGATTGTGAAGGCTCCTGACGAGTCATCAGATTCGGGCCCGGCGCTTTCCGGCGAGGTGCTCGCGGGGGGGGTGGCAGGGGCGTGCGACCGGGGCGTGTGGCGGGGGTGTGCGGCAAGGGTGTGTGGCAGGGATGCGTGGCAGGGGTGTGACATTTGTACTGCTGGAGTCGGTACGGACGGTTCTGTCGGGTGGGGATGGGAGGCGCGTAGCGTCGTGACTCACAGCAATCGGCGGAGCGGTACAGGACGGACGGGGGAATCGCGGGATGCACAGGAAATGCGGGACGGGGAGAGCCAGGGAACCCCGGGACTTCACCCTCAGCGGCTTCAGCATGCTGCCCTGGCTGCTGATCGGGCTCGGCGCCTTCTCCAACCTCTTCCAGCCCGAGACCCCGAACCCGGTGATCGGCGGCCTGGGGCTGCTCGCCTTCAACTCGCTCTATATCTACGTCGTCTTCCGCGCCTTCCTCCGGGAGACCAGGGAAGCGACGTCGACGAGGGTGGCCCTCGCGCTGCTGACCCTGATCACCTGCGCGCTGGCCCTGGGCTACGGCGGCACCTGGCTGCTGTTCTTCCCGCTGCTCGGCCTCGCGACGGGCGCGGTGATCCGGATGCCGCACCTGCGCTGGGCGAGCCTCGCCCTGACGGCCCTCTCCGGCGCGGTCGGGGTGGTGCGCGGGGGTTGGAGCAGCCTCGACACGGCGTACGCGACATGGATCTCGACGCTCGTGACGGCCGCCGTCCTCTCCCTCTCGGACACCGTCCGGGAACTGCGCTCCGCCCGCGAGGAACTCGCCAGGCGCGCGGTGGAGAAGGAACGGCTCCGCTTCTCCCGTGACCTGCACGACCTCCTCGGCCACACCCTCTCCGTGATCGTCGTGAAGTCGGAGGCCGCGCGCCGCCTGGCACCCAGGAACATGGACGCGGCCCTCGTCCAGATCACGGACATCGAGTCGGTGGGCCGCCAGGCCCTCACGGAGATCCGCGAGGCGGTCACCGGTTACCGGGAGAGCAGCTTCACGACCGAGCTCGACCGTTCCCGCTCGGCCCTCACGACCGCCGGCATCACCCCCACGATCACCGAATCCGGCCCACCCCTCTCCCCTCACACAGCAGCCCTCCTGAGCTGGGTGGTCCGCGAGGCCGTCACCAACATTGTCCGGCACGGCAGCGGGGCGAGGAACTGCGCGATCGCACTGACGGGGGCTGAGGGACGGGTCCGGCTGACGGTGACGGACGACGGACCACTGCCGAAGCGGGGCAGGACGGCTCGGGTGGGTGACGAGTCGGGGGGCAGCACGGTTTCGGGGGCTGGCGGCGCCTTGGGGACTGACGGTGACTCTAGGACTGACGGCGCCACCGGGACCGGCGGTGGCTCGGGGGCTGGCGGTGTCTTGGGGGGCTGCGATACCTCAGGGCCGGGCAGCGGCTCGGGAACCGGCGATGCCCCAAGGACCGTCGGCATCAGAGGGGTTGGCGATACTTCGGGAGGTGGCGATGCCCCGGGGATCGACGGCTCCTCAAGGGCCGACGGCGCTTCAAGAGCCGGGCATCGGAAGCTCGACGCCCCGGGTATGAGCGCGACGGGCGTCAAGGCTCCGGGCCCTGACCTCGACGCCCTCGGCTCGGACGACTCGACCACCGCTGGGGCGCCCGGCACTGCCGGCACAGCCGCCTCGGCTACCGGGACGCGGAGCACCGCTGACGACTCCGGCACGGGTTCGTCGGCGACCGGCACCCCGGCCGACACCAGCACGGCTTCCGCATCTCCCGACGGCCCGGCCGACACCGGCACCGCTTCCGCATCTCCCGGCTCTCCCGCCGGCACCGGCACCACTTCCACATCTCCCAGCACCCCGACCCCCGCCGACGCAGGCCCCCCGGCGACCAGCACCTCGACCCCGGCCAACACCGGCACCGCCTCCGCACCTCCCCGCACCCCAACCCCCGCCGACGCAGGCCCCCCGGCGACCAGCACCTCGACCACCCCCAACACCGGCTCCCCGACCACCACCGAACCCCCCTCCGCCCCAGCCACCACCCCCACCCGCGGCACCGGGCTCATCGGGCTCCGTGAACGCCTCGCAGCAGTCGGCGGAACCCTGGAAGCCGGGCCGGGGGCGCGAGGTGGGTTCACGGTGATCGCAGAGTTGCCGGCGGAAGCCGAGGATTTCGACGGCACCCCCCGGAGGGACCCCGTGCACGGTGCCGGAAGCGTGGACGGCTGGCACCCTGAACCCTGTGCGCCGGGCGTGTACACCATGCGCCCCGCCCCGGCCCCCCGTCACACCGCGCCCTCCTCGGGCCCCGGCCCTAGGCTGTCCCCGTGACCAGCAGCCCCCTGAACTCGCCGTACCCCCCGTTGGACCCGGCAGCGAGCGAGATGCCGAGCAGTCACCGTCCGGCGAGGTCCATCCGGGTACTGCTCGCCGAGGACCAGGGGATGATGCGGGGCGCGCTGGCGCTGCTGCTGGGGATGGAGCCGGACATCGAGGTGGTGGCGCAGATCGGCGCGGGGGACGTGATCGTGGACACGGCGCTGACGTGCCGTCCCGATGTGGCCCTCCTGGACATCGAGCTGCCGGGCAAGAGCGGGCTGGACGCGGCGGCGGAGCTGCGGGACGAGGTGCCGGACTGCCGGGTGCTGATCCTGACGACGTTCGGCAGGCCGGGGTACCTGCGGCGGGCGATGGACGCGGGGGCGGCGGGGTTCCTGGTGAAGGACGGCCCGGTGGAGGAGTTGGCGCAGGCGATCAGGAGGGTGCTGACCGGGGAGACGGTGGTGGACCCGGCGCTGGCGGCGGCAGCCCTCGCGTCCGGCCCGAACCCGCTGACGACCCGTGAGCGCGGGGTCCTGGAGGCGTCGGCGGACGGGGCAACGGTGGCGGACATCGCCGAGAGGCTGCGGCTGTCGGAGTCGACGGTCCGCAACTACCTCTCGGCGGCGATCGGAAAAACGGGCACCCGCAACCGCACGGAGGCACTACGGGAGGCGCGACAGCAGGGATGGCTGTAGCCGGGGGCCGGGCACCGAGCACCGAGCACCGAGCACCGAGCACCGAGGATCAGGCACCGGAGGTCGGGAAAAGTCGTCCGCCCGACGGGAACGCCCCCCGACGGGAACGGCCGGCCGAGCCGGCTACCGAGCGGCCTTACGGAACAACGCAGTCCACAAGAAGTCCTTGCCGAAGTGCGGGGACCCCTCCCCCTCCTCCCGCATCCTCCGGAGCGTGACCTCGGTCAGCTCTCCGAAGATCGCGCGCAGGGAGTCGTCGGTGTAGGCGAGGCCGCCTTGGAGGGCGCCCTCGCGGTAGAAGTCGGCGTCGGGGAGTTCCGAGCCCATCGCGCCGGCGGCGAAGCAGGTGAGTCCGAAGTACCCGCCGGGCGCGAGGGCCCGGTCGAGCAGACGCAGGTAGCTGATACGGCGGTGAGGAGGCAGGTGATGGAAGCAGCCGGAGTCGTAGACGAGGTCGTAGGGGCCGGTCAGCTCGGTACCGACGAGCCTGAAGGCGTCGCCGAGGTGGAACCGGACGTCCGCACCGGCCTCGCGGGCCCGCTCCTCGGCCCAGGTGATCGCGGCCGGGGAGATGTCGACGGCGTCGACCCGGTAGCCGTGGGCGGCGAGGTGGCGGGCGTTGCGGCCGGGGCCGCAGCCGAGTTCGAGGGCTCGGCCGCCGGTGAGGACACGCTGTTCGAGGAGGGCGGCGAGGTTTTCGTCGGGCTTGTCGACGAAGAAGGGGACGGGGCGGGAGCGGTCCGCGTAGAAGCCGTCCCACCAGTCGCCGGCCTGGTCGGTCCACCGGTCGGCGCCGGGGGCGAAGAGGGTGTCCAGCAGGTCGAGGACGTCGTCGACGGTACGTATGTTCCGGTCCATCCGGGCTCCTTCCCCACTAGATCATCTTACCGGCCCACCTCGGAACAAAGGGGGCCAACCGGTCTTGCGGGCAAGGGGAGTTCACCGTTTCCGCAGGACCCTCAGGGACCCCTGTGCGCCGAGTTCCTCGAAGACTCGCGAGCGCAGGGCGCGGAGGTAGATCCGGTACGGGGCCTGGCCGGTGAACTCGTCCTCGGGGTCGGGGAAGACGTCGTGGATGACGAGGAGGCCGCCCTGGGCGACGTGCGGGGACCAGCCCTCGTAGTCGGCGGTGGCGTGCTCGTCGGTGTGGCCGCCGTCGATGAAGACGAGGCCGAGGGGGGAGTTCCACAGCTGGGCGATCTGCGGGGAGCGGCCGACGAGGGCGACGACGTGTTCTTCGAGCCCGGCCCTGTGGAGGGTGCGGCGGAAGGTGGGGAGGGTGTCCATGAGGCCGAGTTCGGGGTCGACGGTCTCGGGGTCGTGGTACTCCCACCCCGGCTGCTGCTCCTCGCTGCCCCGGTGGTGGTCGACGGTGAGCGCGACGACGCCGGTCCGCCGGGCCGCGTCCGCGAGCAGCACGGCGGACCGCCCGCAGTAGGTCCCCACTTCGAGCAACGGCAGCCCCAGGGCCCCCGCCTCGACGGCGACGGCGTACAGAGCCAGCCCCTCGTCCTCGGGCATGAACCCCTTGGCCCCGAGAAAGGCAGCCAGAATCTCCGGCTCGGGCCGAGTGGCGAGGGCGTCCATGAGGGCTTCCTTCCGGAGGTACGACGATGCAGGCCCTCATGCTGTCGCACGCCGACCACCACGCGGAAAGGGGGGCCACGCCAGATCGCCACAGCGACCAAGGCCCTGAAGGGGCGCGGGGCTGTGTCGGTATGCGGCTCCGCCGCGTGGGCGCGACCAGCCACGAACCACCCGCAGCCGACCACACAGCTCCCCGCCCACCCCCTACTGAACGGAGGAAGCAACCCCTTCGCCCAAAGGCAACGCCAGATCCAACTCCACCGTGTCCTCCCCCACATGACTGGCCGGCGAAGCCAGCGGCCCATGCCCGACAGCCTTCGCGGCGAGAACATAAGCCCCCGCCCCCGGCACAGTCACCGCGTACCGCCCGTCCTCGTCGGACACGGCGGACCCGGCCTGCCGCCCCCGCCGGTCGATGAGCGTCACCTTGGCCCGGGCGACAGGCTCGCCGGAGGCGGAGAGCACACGCCCCCGGAACCCGCGCAGGGCCTCCTCGGCGCGGGCGAGGTTCGCGTCCTCCTCGCTGCTGGCCCGCAGCTGAACCCCCTGCACACCCCCAGCCTTCGGCCTCCCCGGCAGGAACAGCGCGAGGACCAGCCCCACGGCGACGGCGGCGGTGGCGATGAGGAAGGAGACCCGGAACCCGTGCATCGTAGGAATGGCGACGCCTCCCACATGGTTCGCGGTGTTCGCGAGGACCATCCCGATGACGGCGCTGGACACGGACGTCCCGATGGACCGCATGAGGGTGTTGAGCCCGTTGGCGGCGCCGGTCTCGGAGGCGGGGACGGCGCCGACGATCAGCGCGGGCAGCGAGGAGTAGGCGAGCCCGATCCCGGCGCCGAGCACGACGGCGATGACGGCGCTCTGCCAGGCCGCGCTCATCAGCCCGAGCCCGGCCCCGTACCCGATCGCGATGATCAGCATCCCGAGGATGAGGGTGACCTTGGGCCCGTACTTGGCGGAGATCCGCGCGTACACGGGCGCGGTGAACATCATGGTGAGCCCGAGGGGGGCGACGAGCAGACCGGCGACGACCATGGACTGCCCGAGCCCGTACCCGGTGGCGGTGGGCAGCTGGAGGAGCTGGGGCAGGACGAGGGAGACGACGTAGAAGCTGACGCCGACCATGATGGACGCGAGGTTGGTGAGCAGGACCTCGCGCCGGGCGGTGGTGCGCAGGTCGACGAGCGGGGCGGCCACGCGCAGCTCGTACAGCCCCCACAGCACGAGGACGACGACGGCCGCGCCGAACAGCCCGAGGGTCGTACCGGAGGCCCACCCCCAGTCGCTCCCCTTGGTGATGGGCAGAAGCAGCAGCACGAGCCCGGCGGAGAGCCCGAGCGCGCCGGGCAGGTCGAAGGACCCCTCGGCCCGCATGGGCGACTCGGGCACGACGAGCAGCGTCAGGACGATCGAGAGCACACCGAGCCCGGCGGAGCCGTAGAAGAGGGCGTGCCAGTCGGCGTGCTGGGCGACGAGCGCGGCGGCGGGCAGCGCGAGTCCGCCGCCGACGCCGATGGAGGAGCTCATCAGCGCCATGGCGGAGCCGAGCTTCTCGCGGGGAAGCATGTCCCGCATGAGCCCGATGCCCAGCGGGATCGCGCCCATGGCGAAGCCCTGGAGGGTCCGTCCGGCGATCATCGTCAGCAGGTCGCTGGTGACGGCGCTGATCAGCGAGCCGACGACCATGACGGACAGGCTCGTGACGAGCATGCGCCGCTTGCCGATGAGGTCGCCGAGGCGCCCCATGATCGGCGTGGCGACGGCGCCGGAGAGGAGGGTGGAGGTGAGGACCCAGGTCGCGTCGGAGGGCGCGGTGCTGAGCAGTTGCGGCAGGTCCTTGATCACGGGGACGAGCAGGGTCTGCATGACCGCGACGACGATGCCCGCGAAGGCGAGGACCGGCACGACGGCACCGCTCGCTTCGCGGGTGGTCCGGTCGGTCGGCGTGTGCGACATGGGCTGGAGCCTCCAGGGCCACGTAGGGGCCAGGTAAGGAAAGGGGTACGTGCAGCCAGAACCACGTATGCACAGGCAACTATTCCATCGCCCTGTACAACCACGGGATCCTTGACCATTTCTTGGGAAACCGGAGGGAGACCTCCGCTGCACCGCGTGGACCTCACGGAATCACGGCGCCGCGCCCCCGCACAAAGTCGTAGGCCCCCGGTCCGAGCCGCATTGCTCCGTAAACCCGATGTACGGACCAGAAACCACTTGCGACCATGACCACCATGCCCTCCGCTCCCGAGCCCACCAAGGCCCCCGCCGCCGCCCCCGCCCCGACCCCGCCGAAGCACCGCCCGCCCGCCTGGCTGATCGTCGCGCTCGCCTGCGCCGGACAGTTCCTGGTCGTGCTGGACATCTCGGTGGTGAACGTCGCCCTCCCCTCGCTCCGCGCGGACCTCGGCCTGAGCGCGCCGGGCCTGCAATGGGTGGTGAACGCGTACGCGATCACGTTCGCCGGCTTCCTCCTGCTGGGCGGCCGGGCGGGCGACCTGTTCGGCAGGAAGCGCACGTTCCTGGCCGGCCTCGCCCTGTTCACGCTGGCCTCGCTGACCGGCGGCCTCGCCCAGTCGGACTGGGAACTGCTGCTGGCCCGCGCGGTGCAGGGCCTCGGCGCGGCGATCCTCGCGCCGTCGACGCTGACACTGCTGACAGCGGCCGTCCCGGAGGGCCCCGCGCGGGCGCGCGCGATAGCGACGTGGACGGCGGTCGGCGCGGGCGGCGGCTCGGCGGGCGGCCTGGTCGGCGGGCTCCTGGTGGACACCCTGTCGTGGCGCTGGGTGCTGCTGATCAACGTCCCCATCGGCGCGCTGGTCCTCGCGGGCGCCCTGCGCTGGCTGCCCGAGACGCGCTCGGCGACGACGAGGCGGCTCGACGTGCCGGGTGCGCTGCTGGTCACGGCCGGGCTCGCGACGCTGGCGTTCGGGATCTCACGCATCGAGTCGGAGGGGTGGACGTCGTCGGCCGCGCTGCTGCCGCTGGCCGCCGGAGCCGTCCTGATCGCGGTGTTCCTGGCGGTCGAGGCGCGCGCGAGGTCCCCGCTGATGCCGCTCGGGCTGCTCAGGCTGCGGCAGGTCGCCTCCGCGAACGTGGCGATGTTCATCAGCGGCTCGGCGACGTTCTGCATGTGGTTCTTCATGACGCTGTACGCGCAGAACGTCCTCGGCTACACCCCGCTGGAGGCGGGCCTCGCGACGATGCCCAGCTCGCTCGCGGTGATCGTCGGCTCGAAGCTGGCGCCGCGCCTGATGCGGGCGGCGTCCCCGCGCGCGACGGCGGCCCTCGGGGCGCTGATCGCGGCGACCGGGTTCGCCTGGCAGTCGACGATGAGCGCGGACGGCGAGCTGCTGACCGCGATCGTCCTGCCCGGCATCCTCATGATGCTCGGCGCGGGCATGGCGACAACTCCCCTGGCGTCCCTGGCTACTTCGGGCACGGCGCCCGACGACTCGGGCATCGTCTCCGGCCTGGTCAACACCTCCCGCACGATGGGCGGCTCCCTCGGCCTCGCGGTCATGGCCACCCTCGCCGCGACCCGCACGGACGGCCGCACCACCCCCGCCGCCCTGACCGACGGCTACGCCCTGGTCTTCCGCACGAGCACCGCCGTCCTGATCGGAGGCGCGATCCTGATGTGGGCATGGCTGCCGCGCGGGGGCGGCGACAGGGCCTAGGCTGGCCGGCGTGCCGTACACAGACCCCCCGCAGAAACGCTCCCCCTTCCGCCGGCCGCTGGTAGTGGTACCGGCGGTGCTGGTGCCGGTGGTGGCGGCCGGGTGGTTCGCGTACAGCGGTACGAGCGGGGGCGGTACGACGACGGCGACGGCGGCGCCGATGTCGTCGGCGCCCGCGATCCCCCTGCCGGACATGAAGTCCCCGGCGAAGCCGCTCACCGGCAGGACGATCGTCATCGACCCCGGCCACAACCCCACCAACTACCGCCACCCTTCCGAGATCAACCGCCTGGTGGACATCGGCACGAACAAGAAGGAGTGCGACACCACCGGCACCTCGACCAACCCCACGTCGACCAACGCCACCTCCACCGACTCCGCCTATACGGAAGCCCAGTTCACCCTGGACGTCGCCCACCGGATGCGCACGCTCCTGGAGTCCGAGGGCGCGAAGGTGAAGCTCACCCAGGACGCCGACCGCCCCTTCGGCCCCTGCGTCGACGAGCGCGCCCGGATCGGCAACGCGGCGAAGGCGGACGCGGTCGTGTCGGTCCACGCGGACGGCTCGGGCACCGGCAACCGGGGTTTCCACGTGATCCTCCCCGGCGCGGTCCACGAGGGCACCGCCGACACCCGCCCGATCGTCGCCCCCTCGAAACGGCTCGGTGAACTCGTGGCGAACGGTTTCCGCCGTACGACGGGCAGCAAGCCGTCCAACTACGTGGGCGCCGGCACCGGCCTGGTCACCCGGACCGACCTCGGCGGCCTCAACCTCTCGACGGTCCCGAAGGTGTTCATCGAGTGCGGCAACATGCGGGACCCGAAGGACGCGGCGCTGCTCACGAGCGGGGCGTGGCGGCAGAAGGCCGCACAGGGGATCTCTGAGGGAATCGTGAGTTTCCTGCGCGGGTAGCTTCACCGGACCTCTCCGGGCGGACAGGCCGATCGCGCGGACGATAATGTCGTTCCTACGTTGACGACAGACGACAAGACGAGCGACGAAGGACCTGAAGTGAATATCCGCTCCCTCACTAGAGGCGACGGCGTGGTGATCGGGGCAGCGGTATTGCTGTTCATCGCGTCGTTCCTCGACGTCTACTCGGCCGATCAGGCCCCGGACGGCTTCGACTTCCCGAGCGCATGGGCGAGCGGTCCGATCCTGCTGGGCGTGGTGCTGGCCGGTCTGATCGGTACCGCACTGGTCGTCGTCTCGCGCGCGCTGCCGCAGGTGCCGAAGGTCGCGGGCCTGGACCTGCGCCAGTTCGGTGTGGCGTTCACGGTGTTCGCGGCGTGGAGCGCGCTGGGCAACGTGTTCGACCCGACGAGCGCCATGAACAACCTCCAGGGCGCGCAGGACACCATCGACGCGGGCACGGGTCTGATCCTGCTGGTCGTGGCGACGGTCGTGATGGCGGGTGCCGCGGTCGCGACCCCGCTGGTTCCGGCGCTCCAGGGCGGCCTGATCCCGGCGCCGAAGCCCCCGGCCCCGCAGCCGTACGGCGCCCAGCCGCAGCCGCCCGCCGGTTACGGCTACCCGGGCGCGCAGCAGCAGCCGTCGGCGTTCGGTGGTCAGCCGCCGTTCGGCGGTGGCCAGCCCGCCCCGGCTCCGGCGGCGCAGCCCGCGCCGGAGTTCTCGCCGTTCTGGTTCGCGGTGCCGGTGCCCCGTCCGCTGTTCGCGGAGGACGGCGCGCCCAACCCGATCGCCGAACTCGCCCCGGGTACCTGGTACTTGGCGGTCGAGCAGAACGCGCAGGGCCTGATCGCGCAGACGCAGGACGGCCGTCGCGGCGTCCTGCGCGACAGTTCGGGCATCCAGCGCGGCTGACCGAACGCCCTTCAGGCACACGGCCCTTCACCCTTCCGGGTGGAGGGCCGTTGCCGTACAGTCGCACGGCTCCCGCCAGTTGACGGACCGTCAGGAGATGCCATGCGGCTAGGTCTCGCGCTCGGCTACTGGGGTCGCGGCCCCGACCCCGGCCATCTGCCCCTCGTCCAGGAGGCGGAGCGGCTCGGCTACGACTCGGTGTGGACGGCGGAGTCGTGGGGCTCGGACGCGTTCACCCCGCTCGCCTGGCTCGCCGCCCACACGTCGACCATCCGGCTGGGTACGGCCGTCGCGCAGATGGCGGCCCGCTCCCCCACGACGACGGCGATGCACGCCCTCACCCTGGACCACCTCTCCGGGGGCCGCGCGCTGCTGGGCCTCGGCCTGTCCGGCCCGCAGGTCGTCGAGGGCTGGTACGGCCGTCCGTTCCCCAAGTCGCCGCTCACCGCGACCCGCGAGTACGTCGACGTCGTGCGCCAAGTCCTGCGCCGCGAGGGGCCGGTGGAACTCAAAGGCGCATACCACCCCCACCCGTACCGGGGCCTGGACGCGACGGGGCTCGGCAAGCCGCTGAAGCCGATCACCCACCCGCTGCGGTCCCAACTCCCCGTATTGCTAGGCGCCGAAGGGCCGAAGAACGTCGCCCAGACCCTCGAAATAGCCGACGGCTGGCTGCCGTTGTACTGGTCGCCGGACCGGCCGGAGGCGTACGGGGACGTCACCGTGCCCGAGGGGTTCGTGGTCGCGCCGATGGCCCAGGTTCGCGTGTGTGCGGACGTGTCCGAGGGGCTGGCCCCCGTGAAGGCGATGCTGGGCTTCTACATCGGCGGCATGGGGGCGGCGACGCGGAACTTCCACGCCGATCTCATGGCGCGGATGGGGTACGGGCAACAGGCCCGCCGTATCCAGGAGTTGTTCCTGTCGGGGCGGCGGGGGGAGGCCATCGCGGCGGTGCCCGACGCGTTCGCGGACGAGATCTCGCTCGTCGGGCCGCGCCGGCGCATCGCCGAGCGGCTGGAGTCGTGGCGCGAGGGCCCGGTGACCGACCTGCTGGCCATGGCACCGGACCCGGAGAGCCTGCGCGTGCTCGCAGAACTCAACTCGGCTTAGCCGCCCGCGAGTTGCCCGGCCGACGGCACCTTGTCCGTGACCGTCGCGCCCGCGCTCTTCCCGGCGTCCTTCACCTTGCCGATGATGTCGTCGAAGGAACCGGCCGCCGAGTCGTCGCCCTTGCGGAGCTTGGCCGGCAGATCCTTGAGCGCGTCGATGCCCGAGGTGAGCGGCGCCATCGCCTTCGACAGCAGCGGGTCGCCCTGCGCGTTGCGGCTGGCCGCCTTGAGCCGGTTGTACGCGAAGGTCCCGGCGAGACCGGCCTTGACCAGCGCGAACGTCCGCCCCTTGGTGCCCTTCTTGAACTTGCCGGCCTTCCAGGGCTTCACGATCCACTGGTAGGCCGCCCCGGCCGCGAGCCCCGCGTTGGCCACGAACCGCGTCTTGGCGAGGCGCTGCCGCTCGGCGGTCGGCGTGGGGGTCGGGTCACCGGCGGCGACAGCGGCGGCCACGGTGTCCTGTGCGGCGCTCTTCCCGCTGCTCGAACACGCGGTCCCGCCCACCAGCAGGGCACAGCACACGCTGAGCGCCACGAGAAGGCGCCGTATCGGTACGGCCACGGGGTCCTCCGGGATGTGTGGACTTCCCCCCGAGCTGTCCCGGCCAGCCTCACCCGACGGACGCCGGTCCGCCACCCGGGGAGGCTCACGCCGCGTGATACGCGCAGGTCAGGCGGGTCAGGTTTCATCGCCGGGCGCCGGGATACCCGTACCGCATGTCTCCGGATCGCAACGGCAGAGGCGTCGGGTCGCTGGTCGCGGGAGTCGCCGACGTCCTGGCCCTCGTGCTGGTTCTGTGGATCGCGCTGGACCTCCTGGACGCGAACCGCGCGAACGACTTCGTGCGGTTCGTGCACGACGCGGCGAACTGGCTCGCGGGCTGGTCCCGCGACCTGTTCAGCTTCGACGACCGGTGGGCGCGGGTCGTCGCCGGGTACGGGCTCGCGGCGGTCGTGTACCTGGTGCTGGGGCACGCCGTCGCGAACCTCGGACGCCGCCACTAGCAGCAGTCGGGGTCCAGCCCCACCGGCAACTGCTCGCCGCCGAACACCGCGCACGTCGCCTCGTGGCCGCCGAGCGCCGCGACCGCGAGCAGCAGCGAGCCCGCCGTCCACGTCGTCAACTCCCGTGGCCAGACGGCGTCGTCGGCGAAGACGTACCCCGTCCAGTACAGGCCGCTGTCCGCGTCCCGCAGGTGCTGGATCGACTGGAGGATCTCCAGCGCGCGGTCCGACTCGCCCATCGCCCAGAGCGTCAGGGCGAGTTCGGCGGACTCGCCGCCGGTGACCCAGGGGTTCGGGACGACGCAGCGCACCCCGAAGCCGGGGACGACGAACCGCTCCCAGCCCTCCTTCACCCGGGACTCGGCCTCCTCGCCGGTCAGCGCGCCGCCCAGCACCGGGTAGTACCAGTCCATGGAGTAGCGGCCCTTGTCGAGGAACCGCTCCGGGTGGCGGCGTATCGCGTGGCGCAGTGCGCCGACCGCCAACTCCCAGTCGGGCTGCGGCTCTTCACGCTGCTCGGCGATGGCGAGGGCGCACCGCAGGGCGTGGTGGATCGAGGAACTCCCGGTCAGCAGCGCGTCGTTGGTGGGCGTGCCGTCGGCGTCGCGGCGCCAGCCGATCTCGCCGCCCGGCTGCTGGAGGCGCAGCACCCACTCGACGGCCGCGTACACGACGGGCCACATGCGGTCCAGGAACGTGTCGTCGCCGGTCGCGAGGTAGTGGTGCCAGACGCCCACGGCGACGTAGGCGACGAAGTTGGACTCGCGGGCCCGGTCGGTGACGTCGTCGTGCGCGCCGTCGGCGTACGCGGCGTACCAGGAGCCGTCCTCGGTCTGGTGGCGGGCCAGCCACAGGTAGGCGCGCTCGGCCGCCTCGTGCTCGCCGGCCGCGTCCAGGGCCATCGCGGCCTCGGTGTGGTCCCACGGGTCGAGGTGGTGGCCCCGGAACCACGGGATCGCGCCGTCCTCGCGCTGTACGGCGAGGATGCCGCGCACGGTCGCCACGGCCTGCTCGGCGGTGAGGACCCCGGGCAGGACGAGGTGTTCTGTCCGGGGGGTGGTCACCTGGCCGCCGCCTCGGAGACCCGGGGCAGGTGGGGCTTGGTCGCGTACGCCACGAAGCTCTTGCCGATCAGCGGGTTCAGGGCCTGTTCGGCGACCCGGGTGGCCAGCGGTTTCTTCATGATGTCCCACACCAGGAGCTTGTGGTACGCCTTCACCGGCAGCGCCTGGTCGTTGTCCACGCCGAACGCGCACTTCAGCCACCAGTACGGGGAGTGCAGGGCGTGCGCGTGGTGCGTGCCGTACGGCTTGAGGCCGGCCTCGCGGATCTTGGCGAGGAGTTCGTCGGCCTTGTAGATGCGGATGTGGCCGCCCTCGACCTCGTGGTAGGCGTCGGACAGCGTCCAGCACACCTTCTCCGGCCCGTACCGGGGTACGGTGATCGCGATCCGGCCGCCGGGCCTCAACACCCGTACCATCTCGGCGAGTACGCCCTTGTCGTCGGGGATGTGCTCCATCACCTCGGAGATGATGACGACGTCGAAGGACTCGTCGGGGAACGGCAGCGCGAGCGCGTCCCCCTCCATGGCGGTCGCGGTGGCCCCTTCCGGCGCCTCCCCGGCCTCCTTCATCGCCGCGAACCACTTGGCGACCTCGCGGATCTCCTCCCCGTTCTGGTCCAGCGCCACGACCCGCGCTCCCCGCCGGTAGCACTCGAAGGCGTGCCGTCCGGCTCCACACCCGAGGTCCAGCACACGGTCCCCCGGGGCGAGCGGGAACCTGGAGAAGTCGACGGTCAGCACGTGGCCCTGCTTTCGGGGGTGGTGGAACGGGGGGAGGGAAGCCCGGCGCCCAGGGGGCCGGGGTGAGGGTCGCGGGGCGGGGAGCCGGGGGCGGCTTCGTCCACGGCCGGGGCGGCGGCCTCGGCTCCAGCTGTCCCGGCCTCCGTCGTCGCGTGGCTCCGGGTGCCCCCCGCTCCCGCCGGCCGCCGGTCCGCGCCGGGGCGCGACGCGGACGTACCGCTCCTCTCGATCGCCTCGCGGTACCGCTCGACCGTGCCCTCGGCCGCCCTCGCCCAGGTGAAGCGGGACAGGACGCGTTCCCGGCCGGCCGCGCCGAGGCGGGCGCGCAGGTCCGGATCGCCGAGGAGCCGGCTGAGCCCGGCGGCCAGCGCTCCCGCGTCGCCGGGCGGCACCGCCACGCACGTCTCGCCGTCGGGGCCCGCGACCTCGGGGATCGCGCCGCCCGTCGTCGCGAGCAGCGGGGTGCCCGTCGCCATCGCCTCGGCCGCCGGGAGGGAGAAGCCCTCGTACAGGGACGGCACGCAGGCGACCTCCGCCGAGCGGACCAGGGCGACCAGTTCCGCGTCCGAGATGCCCTTCACGAACTCGACGGCGCCCTGGAGGCCGTACCGCTCGATCGCGCGCGCCACCGGACCCTCGGTGGGCTGCTTGCCCACGACGACGAGGTGCGCGTCGGCGTGTTCCGTACGGACCTTCGCGAGCGCCTCGACGAGGAAGACGAGGCCCTTGAGGGGGACGTCCGCGCTGGACGTCGTGACGATGCGGCCCGGTACGACCGGGACGGAGGGGTCCGGCGCGAACAGGTCGGTGTCGGCGCCTATGTGGACGACGTGGATACGGTCGTCGCGGACACCGAGGTGGTCGACGATCTCCTGGCGGGACGTGCCGGAGACGGTGAGGACGGACGGCAGGCGGCGGGCGACCCGCTTCTGCATCCGCGTGAACCCGTACCAGCGCCGCACCGAGTACCGCTTCTGCCATCCCTGCGCCGCGTCCAGCTCCAACCGGCGGTCCACGGTGATGGGGTGGTGGATCGTCGTGACCAGCGGCGCGCCGACGTCGCCCAACAGGCCGTACCCGAGCGTCTGGTTGTCGTGCACGACGTCGAACTCGCCGCGCCGCTCGCGCAGATGGCGGCGGGCCCGCAGCGAGAAGGTCAGCGGCTCCGGGAAGCCGCCCGTCCACATCGTGCCGACCTCCAGCGCGTCGATCCAGTCGCGGTACTCGTCGCGCTTCGGCGTGCGGAAGGGGTCCGGGTGGCGGTACAGGTCGAGGCTGGGCAGCTCGGTGAGGGTGACGCCCTCGTCGACCACGGGGTACGGCTGCGAGCCGATCACCTCGACGCGGTGGCCCAGGCGCGCGAGTTCGCGGGAGAGGTGCCGTACGTAGACGCCCTGGCCGCCGCAGAACGGGTTCCCCTTGTACGTGAGCAACGCGATCGCGAGCGGGCGCCCTCCGTCCGTGGCCGGTTCCGTGGCCGGTTCGGCCCCACTGGCCTCAGCGGTCACTCCGGGCCCCCTTCTGCCTGCGCGAGACGGCGAGACTACGCCGGGCGCTAATCTAGAACAAGTTTCAGACTTGATCGTCCGGGAGGCTTCGAATCTACCGGCAGGTAGGGGGCCTGTGAGCAGTGGATCAGGTGATTCACGCCACGGCCGCGCACCGCACGATCACCCGGCCCCACGGACGGTACCCATGCCCCCGGAACCCCCCTCCCCCGCCCTCACGGAACGCCAGCAGGCCCGCCGCCGCAGGATCCTCCACACCACCGCCCAACTCGCCGGCCGCGGCGGCTTCGACGCGGTCCAGATGCGCGAGGTCGCCGAGTTGTCCCAGGTGGCGCTGGGCACGCTGTACCGGTACTTCCCGTCGAAGGTCCACCTTCTGGTGGCCACGATGCAGGACCAACTCGCGCAGATGCACGGCACGCTGAGGAAGAAACCCCCCGCGGGGGACTCTCCCGGTGCCCGTGTCGCGGAAACCCTGATGCGAGCGTTCCGAGCGCTGCAACGCGAGCCGCATCTGGCCGACGCGATGGTCCGAGCCCTGACCTTCGCGGACCGCAGCGTAAGCCCCGAGGTCGACCAGGTCTCCCGCCAGACAACCTCAATCATCCTCGACGCCATGGGCGAACCCGACCCGACGCCCGCCCAACTCTCCGCGGTCCGTGTCATCGAACACACCTGGCACTCGGCCCTGATCACCTGGCTCTCGGGCCGCGCCTCCATCGCCCAGGTAAAAATCGACATCGAAACGGTCTGCAAACTGATCGACACGCCTACCACTGACAGGCGGTAGCCTCGAACTCCTCCAGAGAAACCGTGACCGCGGAATCCTCCTTCTCGTACCGGACCTGCCCGGGCGGAATCCGATCCCGCACGTTGAAAGAAACACCCACCGCCGACCAGGAGTTGTCCTTGGTCCACCCGTAGAGCACGTACGTGAAGCGGCCCAGAAGAGGGGCGGACAGCCCCTTTCCGCTCCACCCCGCGGCAGGGGTCTCAAGAGGCCAGGTAACGAGCCCGGGCCCAAGAGGACGGTCTGCGATCCACCTCCCCACCTTCCTTTCCTTGACGGCTTCCTCGCTATCTATGTAAAGAGTCGCACCGTCGATGTGATGCCCGCACACCAATATGACCCCGAGCAACTTCCCATCAGCACCGACGGAAATCCCGGCAACGGCGTCGATGGGAACACTGCACGCGGAGAGGGAGAACAGAGCGGAACCGGCGACGAGCACACCACCGAACCGCCGAATGACTGACCACATGAAAAGCCCCCCAGCTAATCGCGCACCCACCCAGCATCTGAAGACGACAGCATAGGCCCGCCCCCCTCAGGGGCGCGGGGAACTGCGCGACCAGCCACAACGGCCCCGCACCCGCCACACCCCTCAGCCCCCTACTCCTCCGGCGGGAACACCACCTCCCCGCTTCCCGCCAGGGCGATCGAGATCGCCTCCACCGGGCAGTTCTCCGCCGCCTCCAGGACGGCCTCGTTCGCGTCGGTCTCCACCTCGGCCGGCTGGGACTGGCGGCCGGGGTCGAGTTGGAAGAAGCCCTGGGTCCGGTGGACGCACTGGGCGGAGCCGATGCACAACGACCGATCCACGTCGAGCCGCCACCGATCACCCACGGCTAGGCCCCAGCCGGGAGGTGAATCATTTTGTGTTCGAGGTATTCACCGAATCCTTCGGGACCGAATTCGCGGCCCAGGCCGCTGTTCTTGTAGCCGCCGAAGGGGCCGAGCATGTCGAGGCTGAACGTGTTCACGTTGTACGTGCCGGTCCGTACCCGTCGGGCGATATCGATGCCGCGCTCGACGTCCTGGGTCCAGACGCTCCCGCTCAAGCCGTAATCGGAGTCATTGGCGATCCGTACGGCCTCTTCTTCGTCGCCGTAGGGGAGGAGGCAGATGACGGGGCCGAATATCTCCTCGCGGGCGACGCGCATACTGTTGTCGACGTCGCCGAGAAGCGTGGGAGCGACGTACCAGCCGCGTTCGAGACCGTCAGGACGCCCGCCCCCGGCGAGAACTTTGGCGCCTTCTTCCTGCCCGACCCGGATGTACTCGAAGCTGCGTTCCTGTTGCCGCCGGGCGACGAGGGGCCCGATCTGGGTGGCGGGGTCGAGCGGGTCGCCGACTTTCAGCGCGCGGACGGCGGCGACGAACGCCTCGGCGAACTCGTCGTACCGCTCCCGGGGCAGCAGAATCCGCGTCTGCGCGACACATGCCTGCCCGTTGTTCATCCAGGCGGCGGGCCCGATCCCGCCGACCGCCGCGTCGACATCCGCGTCGGGCAGCACGATCGCCGCGGACTTCCCCCCCAACTCCAGAGTGACCCGGGTCAGATTCCGGGCGGCCACGGCCATGACCCGTTTCCCGGCGGCCACGGACCCGGTGAACGCGACTTTGTCGACCCCGGCATGCCCGACGAGATACTCCCCGGCCTCCCGGTCCGCGGGCAGCACCGACAACACCCCTTCGGGCAGCCCGGCATCCCGGCAGATCTCGGCGAGCACGTACGAGTCGAGCGGGGCCTCGGGGGACGGCTTGAGCACGACCGTGCACCCGCTGAGCAGCGCCGGCGCCAGCTTGGACGCGGCGACGAACTGGGGCGTGTTCCAGGGGATGACGGCGGCGACCACCCCCACGGGCTCCCGCCGTACGAGGATCTTCCCGAGCACCCCGTCCCGCCGCTCCTCGAACACGAACCCCCGGGCGACGGTGATCGCGGCGTCCCACACCATCATGGACGCGAGCGCCTGCCCGAGCACGCTCCACGAGTAGGGCGACCCGTTCTCGCAGGAGATGACCCGGGCCAACTCCTCGTGCCGCGCGGCGATCCCGTCCTTGATCCGCGAGACGACGGCGATCCGCTCCTCCAACGACAGCCGGGGCCAGGGCCCTTCGTCGAAGGCCCGCCGGGCCACCTCGACGGCCCGGTCGACGTCCCCGTACGTCGCATGAGGCACCCGCCCGATGACCTCCTCGGTGTGCGGCGACACCACCTCGATGACCCCGTCCCCGAGCGGCGCCACCAACTCCCCGCCGATGACCAGCTGTCCGTACTCCACGACGTCCATAGCCACCACACCCTCGGTATCGGCACCGGTTTCTGACGGTGTTTCAGGAACTGATACCAGTTCTAGTTATAGTGAGCAATGGCCACGGCGCGGCGGCATGCGGAGGGCACATGACGGGGACCGGCACGAAGGCGTACGACCACGGCGGCGGCGTCCGCTCCCTCCAAGTCCCCATCCCTGACAACCCGTTGGGCCACACGCTGGTGTACGTCGTGGACACGGACGCCGGACCGGTGCTCGTGGACACCGGCTGGGACGATCCGGCGTCGTGGGACACCCTCGTCCAGGGCCTCGCCGACTGCGGTACGTCCGTGGCGGAGCTGACCGGCGTCGTCGTCACCCACCACCACCCCGACCACCACGGCCTCTCCGGCAGAGTGCGGGACGCGTCGGGCGCGTGGATCGCGATGCACGAGGCGGACGCGGCGATCGTCCGCCGCACCCGGGAGACGCGGCCGGAGCGCTGGTACACGTACATGGCGGCGAAGCTGACGGCGGCGGGCGCGCCCGAGGAGCATGTGGCGCCGCTGCGCGAGGCCCCGCGCCGGCCGCTTCCCGGGTTCTCCCCGGCGGTCCCGGACCGGGAGATCGTCCCCGGCGAGCTGCTCCCCCTGCCCGGCCGCCGCCTGCGCGCGATCTGGACGCCGGGGCACACGCCCGGTCACGTCTGCCTGCACCTGGAGGAGGCCCACCCGCACGACCTCCCCGGCACGGGCCGCCTCTTCTCCGGCGATCACCTCCTTCCCGAGATCACTCCCCACATCGGCCTGTACGAGGACCCGGACGACGCGACCGTCACGGACCCGCTCGGTGACTACCTCGACTCCCTGGAACGGATAGCCCGCCTCACCCCCTCCGAGATCCTCCCCGCCCACCAGCACACGTTCACCGACGCCCCGGCCCGCGTCCAGGCCCTGCTGGACCACCACGACCAGCGGCTTTCAGCATTGCAGGCGCTACTGACAACGCCCCTCACGCCGTGGCAGCTGGCGGTGCGAATGGAGTGGAACCGGCCGTGGGCCCAGATCCCGTACGGCTCCCGGAACATCGCGGTGTCGGAGGCGGAAGCGCACGTCAGGCGCCTGGTGAAGCTGGGCCGCGTGGAGGCGGTGCCGGGGAGCGACCCGGTGACGTACGTGGCCGTCGCGACGTAAACGTACGGAACACGATCCTTCGTCCGAGTGAGTACCGGCATGACCCGGTTCGGCCTGGGCAGGTCTGCCGCCGTAACACTCGTCACTCTCCGCAGCTTCATGCCTCCCATGGGTCACGGAGAGACCGCGAAAGGAACCGCGCACATGCGCATGCGTACCGCCCTGGCCGCCGGCGTCGGGGCTCTCGCCCTGATCGTCACCGTCCCCACCTCCGCGTCGGCGGCCGACGGCGCCTTCCTCTACGCCTACAGCGGCCTGGACGGCTCCGACCAGATCGCCATCCTGGAGGACCCGGCGAGCGGGGACTGCATCACGCTGCCCGAGGTGGCGAACCCGAGCTCCAGCTCGCCCGCGCGCTACGCGTACAACGACACGCGCTCCACGGCCGTGGTGTTCGAGAACCCGGACTGCACGGGTGAGGCGACCGCACTGGTGCCGCACTCCGGAGGGGGCGAGAGCACGGAGTTCCGGTCGGTCACTTTCAGCTAGAAAGTCCCGAAATATGCCGTTGACCGGTGAACCACCCCACGTGACCCGGGTCACCTACGAAGCCGGTTCGTAGCTCCGGACGCAGGTCACACGGCAATGAGTCACCTCAAATGCGACGAAACCTAGTAAAGGAGGTGTTTGCGGGTGCCCCCCGCCGCCTGCTTCTCTGGTTGACGTCGCACGGCGCCGACAAGCCCCCACGGGCCTCGGCGCCGACGCTTTGCCGGAGGTGAGACTCCCCCGGCGCGAGCGACCGCCCTGTCCCCGAAGAAAAAGGTCCCTGTGTCTTTCGCCGCCCTCCGCAGCATCACCCGGTCCCCGAAGAAGGCCCTCACGACCGCCGCCGTGGCCACCGCCGCCGCCGGCCTGGCCCTCACCGCGGCCCCCGCCCACGCGGCGACCGCGACCGCGGACTCCGCCGCCGAGGCGCGGACGATCGCGAAGCAGCTGATCCCGGACACGGCGCAGTACGACGCGTTCGCGCACATCGTCGAGCACGAGTCCGGCTGGGACGTCGACGCGACGAACTCCTCCTCCGGCGCCTACGGCCTCGTCCAGGCCCTCCCCGGCTCGAAGATGGCGTCCGCCGGCGCCGACTGGAAGACGAACGCCGCCACGCAGATCAAGTGGGGCCTCCAGTACATGAATTCGCGGTACGGCAGCCCGGCCGCGGCGTGGAACTTCTGGCAGGCGAACGGCTGGTACTGACCGGCCTTCCGGTCAACTGGCGCTGACCTTCAGCTCCTTGACGCCGTTGATCCACGCCGACCGCAGCCGCCGCGGGTCCTCCACCAGCCGGATTCCCGGCATCGCGTCGGCGACGGCGTTGAAGATCAGGTCGATCTCCAGTACGGCCAGCGACTTGCCCAGGCAGTAATGCGGACCCCCGCCTCCGAACCCGAGGTGGGGGTTCGGGTCTCTCATGATGTCGAACTGGCCGGGATTCTCGAAGACTTCGGGGTCGTGGTTGGCGGAGGCGTAGAACAGCCCCACCCGTTCGCCCTTCTTGATCTGCTTCCCGCCCAACTCCGTGTCCTGCGTGGCCGTTCGCTGGAACGACACGACAGGGGTGGCCCAGCGGACGACCTCCTCGGCCATGGTCGAAGGGCGTTCGCGGCAGTACAGCTCCCACTGGTCGGGGTGGGTCAGGAACGCGTGCATGCCGTGCGTGATCGCGTTGCGGGTCGTCTCGTTCCCGGCGACCGCCAGCATCAGCACGAAGAAGCCGAACTCGTCGGAGTTCAGGTTCCCTTCGTCCTCGGCGGCGACCAGCGTCGACACGATGTCCCGCGCCGGGCACTTCTTGCGCTCGCCGGCCATGTCCATCGCGTAGGCGATGATCTCGGCGGCCGACTGCTGGCCCACCTCCTCCGTCACGGCGAACTCGGGGTCGTCGTAGGCGATCATCTTGTTGGACCAGTCGAAGACCCGCGCCCGGTCGTCCTGGGGGATGCCGATCAGCTCGGCAATCGCCTGGAGGGGGAGTTCGCAGGCGACCTGGGTGACGAAGTCGAAGGGGTCCGCGCTGCCGCGTACGAGCTCGACGATGTCGTACGCGCGCGTGCGCAGCCTCTCCTCCAGCGCGCGGATCGACCGTGGCGTGAAGCCCCGTTGGACGATCTGCCGGACCCTCGTGTGCTCCGGCGGGTCCATGTTCAGCATGATCAGGCGCTGCGCCTCGATGGACGCGCGGTCGATGTGGTCGTTGAAGCGGATGATCGCGGTGTTGACGGAGGACGAGAAGAGTTCGGGGTGCGTCGAGACGTACCGGACGTCGGCGTGCCGGGTCACGGCCCAGTACCCCTCGTCCTGGAAGCCGGCGACGTTGCCCGACTGCGGTATCCAGCGCACCGGTTCGACGCTGCGCAGGTCGGCGAACTCCGGCAGGGGGACACGGGCGTGCAGCAGGTCGGGGTCGGTGAAGTCGAAGCCTTCGGGAAGCGCTGGACAGGGCATGGGACAGCTCCCGCCATCTGACGGCTCATCAGAAATAGGTGCGGAGACCGTAGTTCAGCGGGCTTGAGGCTGCAAGACCCTTGCGGTGACGTACGCCACATCCGCAGACTGGCAGGCGGAACTAGAACACGTACTAGTTACTCGGCCCCGGAAGGAATCCGCACCCATGGCCGCCGAACCCGTGATCGTGGAAGCAGTCCGCACCCCCATCGGCAAGCGCGGAGGCGCGCTCGCCAACCTCCACCCCGCCTACCTGCTCGGCGAGACGTACCGTGAACTCCTCGGCCGTACCGGCATTCCCGCCGACGCGGTCGAGCAGATCGTCGGCGGCGCGGTGACCCAGGCCGGCGAGCAGTCCGCCAACCCCGTGCGGACCGCCTGGCTGACCATGGGCCTGCCGTACGAGACCGCCGCGACGACCGTCAACTGCCAGTGCGGGTCCTCCCAGCAGGCCTCGCACATGACCGCGAACATGATCGCCGCCGGGGTCATCGACGTCGGGGTGAGCTGCGGCGTCGAGGCCATGTCGCGGGTGCCGCTGGGCTCCGCGTCCAAGCACGGGCCCGGGAAGCCGTTCCCCGACGAGTGGAACGTCGACCTGCCCAACCAGTTCGAGGCCGCCGAACGCATCGCCCGGCGGCGGGAGTTGACGCGCGAGGACGTCGACGGGCTGGGCGTGCTGTCCCAGCAGCGGGCGGCGGACGCGTGGTCGGAGGAGCGGTTCAAGCGCGAGACGTTCGGCGTGCAGGTGCCGACCACCGAGGAGGAACAGGCCGCCGGGCAGGGGATGTGGCGGCTCGTGGACCGCGACGAGGGGCTGCGCGACACGTCACTTGAGGCGCTCGCGGGGCTGAAACCCATCATGCCGACGGCCGTTCACACGGCGGGGAACTCCTCGCAGATCAGCGACGGGGCCGCCGCGATCATGTGGGCGTCCAAACGGATGGCCCGGGCGCTGAAGTTGAAGCCCCGGGCTCGGATCGTCGCGCAGGCGTTGGTCGGTGCCGATCCGCACTACCACCTCGACGGGCCGATCGACGCGACGCACGCGGTGCTGGGCAAGGCCGGGATGACACTGAAGGACATCGACCTCGTGGAGATCAACGAGGCGTTCGCGTCAGTGGTGTTGAGCTGGGCGCGGGTGTTCGGGCAGGACCTGGCGAAGGTCAACGTCAACGGGGGTGCGATCGCCCTCGGGCATCCGGTGGGGGCGACCGGGGCTCGGCTCATCACGACAGCGCTTCATGAACTGGAGCGGGCCGACAAGGAGTTCGCGATGGTCGTCATGTGTGCGGGGGGTGCGCTGGCCACGGGGACGATTCTTCAGCGGCTCTGAGTCCAGGTCAGGAACTCCGAGAACGCCGTGGGGTGGAGGGAGAGGTGGGGGCCTGCGGGGTTCTTGGAGTCGCGGACGGCGATACGGGGGAAGGGAGTCGAGGCGATCTCTACACAATCGCCGCCCTGGTCACTGCTGTAGCTGGACTTACGCCACAGAATCTCCGCGCTCCGCGCCATAGCGTTCCTCCATCACCCGCCGCATCAACTCCGCCGAGTCCTTGATGGAGAGTGCGGCGGCTTGGAGATGATCGTAACGGAGCGAGCAGTCTTCGACGGTGTCCGGGTTGGCCGTCGGATGCCCGTCGCCGTACCCCTCGGTGTAGACGATGTCGGGGTCGTCAGCGAAGCGGTAGAGGTTGAACGACCCTGTCAGTCCCGCGTGCGCGCCGGCCGTGAACGGCAGGATCTGCACGTTGATCCGGGGGTTGTCCTCGAAGGACAACAGATGCGCCAGTTGCTCCCGCATGATCTCGCGTCCGCCGATCTCCTGGTAGAGCGCGGCTTCACTGACGATCGCCCAGAAGACGGGCGGGTGCTCCTTCACCAGGATGTGCTGGCGGGCGAGCCGGGCGGTCGTGCGGTTGTCGAGGTCGACCTGGTCGAGGGTGCCGAGCGTGGCGCGCGCGTACGCCGGGGTCTGGAGGAGGCCGTGGATCATGCCGATCTGGAACGTCAGGATCTCGACCGCCCGCGCCTCCAACTCCGCCACCTGCTGGAACCACGACGGCAGTTGGGAGCGCAGGACAAGAATGACCAGCCGTGAGAAGAAACCGTCCGTGTTCAGTGCCGCGTCGATCCGCTGGCTGAACTCCAGTGTGGGGACCTTGCGCGCGTTCTCGATCTGGCCGATGAGGGAACCCGTGTAGTTGACGACGTCACCCAGCTGACCCTGCGTCATCCCGGACGCCTCGCGGAAGCGGCGCAGCTCGAAGCCGTAGTAGTCGAGCGGCGACGCACCCGGGTCGAGAACGTTGATGTGGGTCACCCAAGTCCCCTCTCTGGCAAGAAGTTTCGAATTCCCGCGAACAAACCGACAGGTTGTATTCGCGTGGTAGCCCAGAGTAGGGAAGAGGGTCCACGCTCGTACCGTGAACGAACACTTTCCCCCCTTCCTGGTGGGTCCCCTCTTCCCCACGTACTGCATGATCCTCAGGGTCGGCGACCACTCCCCGCGCCACATCCGCCGCATCACGCGCACGCTGCTGAAGGAGTGGCGCACGGAAGAGGTCACGGACGCCGTGGAGTTGGCCCTCACGGAACTGGTCACGAACGTCCACCGCCACGTCCCCGACCGCCGCTGCCAGATCCTGATCCTCCGCCAGCCGAACGCGATCCGCGTGGAGGTGACGGACCCCTGCCCCCAACTCCCCACCCCGACCCGAGACTTGCCCCTGGACGCCGAGTCCGGCCGGGGTCTGGTCCTGGTGGACGCCCTCACGGACAAGTGGGGAGTGGACCCGGTCGGGCCCCTCGGCAAGACGGTGTGGTTCGAGTGCGCGACGCCGATGGACCTGTGAACCCTGCCTCACGACGGGAGCCGGGCTCGGCACCTACGAGATGAGCCCGGCGCACCCGTCAGCCAGGAGAAGGTGCCGCAACCGTTCTCTCCGGTTCCCTGTCCTGTTCCTCGGGCGCGGTCTTCACCGCCGTCCGGGCGCGGGGCCCCATGAACGCGTACGACAGCCCGAACCCGGCAAGGACGACGACCGCGCCGCCCGCCGCGTCCAGGACCCAGTGGTTGCCCGTGGCGACGATGGCCGAGACCGTGAAGAAGGGGTGCAGGAGGCCCAGGGCCTTCATCCACCACTTCGGGGCCACGATCGCGATGACGAGGCCGCACCAGAGGGACCAGCCGAAGTGGAGGGACGGCATGGCGGCGTACTGGTTGGTGAGGGCCGTCAACGTGCCGTAGTCCGGTTTGGAGAAGTCCTGGACGCCGTGGACGGTGTCGATGATGCCGAGGGAGGGCATCAGGCGCGGGGGCGCGAGGGGGTAGAGCCAGAAGCCGACCAGGGCCAGGAGCGTGGCGAAGCCGAGGGAGGCTCGGGCCCAGCGGTAGTCGACGGGGCGGCGCCAGTAGAGGACCGCGAGGACCGTCAGCGGGACGACGAAGTGGAACGACTCGTAGTAGAAGTCGAAGTAGTTGCGCAGCCAGGAGACGCCGACGACCCAGTGGTTGACGGCGTGCTCGATGTCGATGTGCAGGAAGCGCTCGATGTCGAGGATCTGCTGCCCGTGCTCCTCCGCGCGCACGCGCCCGCCGGAGTTCGTGCCGCCGGTGGCCGCGAGGCGGACCTTCTGGTACGCCGCGTAGGTGACGCGGATGAGGAGCAGTTCGAGGAGGAGGTTCGGCCGGGACAGCACGCGCCGCATGAACGGCAGCAGCGGCACCCAGGAGAAGCGCGCGGGCACGGGCGCGGCGTACTGCGTGGGCGTCGGCGCGGCGTACAGCGGGTCCTTGCGGGACAGGAACGGCAGGAACGTGGCGGCGGCGATCGCGGCGAACAGGACGATGTTGTCGCGGACGGGGTACAGGGCGGCCATGTTCGGCAGCATCATCTTCGCGGGCAGCGTCATCACCAGGACGACGGCGACGGGCCACACGTACCGGTCGGAGGCCCGCTTCCCGACCCGCCCGACGACGGCGAGCAGCACCCACAGCAGCTGGTGCTGCCAGGTGGTGGGCGACACGGCGATGGCGGCGCACCCGGTGATCGCGACGGCGAGCAGCAACTGGCCGTCCCGCGCGTAGCGCACGGCACGGCGCACCCCGAGAACGGCGACGGCGGCGCCGAGCGCAAGGAACAGGCCGATTTCGAGCGGCCCGTTCACCCCGAGGCGCAGCAGCGCGCCGTGTAGGGACTGGTTCGCGAGGTCGTCGGCCTTGCCGCCGAGCCCGGTGCCGGCGATGTGGTGGACCCAGTACGTGTACGAGTCGTGCGGCATCGCGGCCCAGGCGAGCAGCGTGGCCGCGCCGAACGTGCCGACGGCCGTCGCCGCCGCCCGGCGTCTGCGCGTGAACCACAGGAGCGCGGCGAAGAGCAGGACGGTCGGCTGGAGGGCCGCGGCGACGCCGATGAGGACGCCGCCGGCGTACTTCCCGCGCGCGACGAAGCAGCCGAGGAGGACCAGCAGCACCGGGATGATGCTGGTCTGGCCGAGCCACAGGGTGTTGCGGACGGGCAGGGAGAGCATCAGGAGGCTGATGGCGACGGGGGCCGCGAGGAGGGCCGTACGGCGGCTCACGGGCTGCGGGAGGGCGCGCGCGGCGACGACGCCGAGGGCGGCGACCAGCAGCAGCGTGCCGAACGTCCAGCCCCAGCCGAGGGCCTGTTCCGCGGCCTTCGTGAGGGGCTTGAGGACGAGGCCGCCGAAGGGGGTGCCGGTGAACTGGGTGGAGTCGTACAGCGAGCCGTTGACGTGCAGCACGCCGTTCTGGCCGACCCAGGTCTCCAGGTCGGTCAGGCGCTCCCCGCGCGGGGTCGACAGGACGGCCGCGACCTGCCGTACGGCGAGGACCGCCACGAGCAGCCACAGGCCGATGCGGGCCGCGCGCAGACGCGCCTGTCGTGCGTCCGCGGGGTCGACGGCACTCGCCCCGAAGGGTTCCGCCGGTCGCCCGCTGTGCTCCGCATTCGCCACGGCTGGTAGGCCTCCCGCCCCGTTCGTTCGATCCCGCTTGTCTGGTGGTTCTCCCGGAGGCCCACCAGGGGTTTCCTCCGGACGAACCCTACGGGCACGCCTCTCCCCCTGACAGAGACGCAGGTCACCCCTGCTTCACCTGGCAGCCCTTCTCCTTTTGTCCGGAAGACGATAGTGCGTGTCCGGGCAGGTCGCGCCCTCGGGGGCTGTTTTCGCCCGTCTCATGGGCGGGATTTGAATCGGCGCCGAACGGAAGCCCCGCCGCGCCCGTACCGTCGTAGACCCGCGCGGGTCACAGCACTACGAGTAGTGACGGATGACTACGGAGGGCTTCGGGCATGGTGGTCGGTTTTCCGTGGAGACGACCGGGAGCGGCGAAAGGTTCATCCCCGTCCTTACGCGCGCGTGCGCTGGCCGCTCTTCTGCTGCCGGCCGTTCTCCTGCCGGTGGCTCCCGCGTACGCGGGCGGGGCGCTGATCACCGGGGACGACCGGCGCGCGGCGGTCACCCGGGAGGTCTCCGTCGTCCGGTGGGACGGCGCGCGCGAGCACATCGTGACCCGGCTGACCGTCGCGGGCGACGCGCCGGACGCGGGGTGGTTGTCGCCGGTCCCCGCGCGGACGTCGGTGAAGCCGGGCGACCCCGCCCTGTTCGACCAGCCGGCGTCGGCCACGGTCCCCTCGTACCGCACCCGGCTGCACTTCTGGCCGCAGGACGGCGACTGGCCCTTCACGTCCGGTGCCGACCGGGGCCCCGGGCCTCCCCCGCCGGGTCCGCGCCCCGGTGTCGGCGTCGTCGCCGGCCAGCGGCTCGGCCCGTTCACGGTGATCCGCCTCTCCCCCACCGACCCGCTGTCCGCGTGGCCGCGCGCGGGCGGTTTCGCCCTTCCCGCGGGCCTCCAGGACGCCCTGCGGCCGTACGTGGCGCTGCGTCGGCAGTACGTCGCGATCAAGCCGACCCCGGCCGCGTACGGCGCCCTCAGGGCCGCCCCCCTGGGCCCCCTGCTCGTCACGTTCGCCGCGCAGGCGCCGGTGCACCCGATGCGGCCGGCCTCGACGCCGGTGTCCCTGTCGCTGTATGTCCTCTCGGCGCCCCGCATGGAGCCGGTCTCCGCGATCGGCGACTCGCGCCTGCGCGTGACGTACGGGGGGCGGGTGCGGGCAACCGACGGCCTTCTGTCGACGTTCGCCCGCGAAACCCCCTACCTGACGGCTGTCGCCCAGGACGTCGCCACGCCCATCACCACCGACCCCGGCCTGCGCCGCGCCGCTTCCGACGCGCCCGTGCGGCAGGTCGTGTACGCCGACCGCCTGCGCACGCTCGCGGGGGTACCGGCGTGGCTTCTCGCGGTGGCGGCGGTGATCCTCGCGGTGGGCGGGGCGGCGATCCGTCTCGCGGTGCGGGGGCATCGGGTGGGGTGGGGGGAGCGGGGGGAGCGGGCGGGGGAACGTGACCGGGCGGGGCGGGGCGACCGTGCAGGTCAAGGGGGCCGCGCGGGGCAGGGCGACTCCGCAGGGCGGGGGAGCTGGGCAGGGCGGGGTGATCACCTGGAGCGGGGTGACCGCGCAGTGCCGGGCGACCGAGTGGGGGCGGGCGACCGAGTGGGGGCGGGGGACCGAGTGGGGGCGGGGGACCGCGCGATGCCGGGTAGCCACGGGGAGCAGGGGGGCCGCGCAGCGCGGGGCAGTCACTCGGAGCCGGGTCACCATCCAGTGCAGGGCAGCCACTCGGAACAGGGTCACCGCGCGCGTGCGCAGGCACGGCCGGGTGCGCAGGCCCGGCCGGGTGCGGGGGGCCGGCGCTGGTTCCTGGGGCGTGTCCCCACTTCCACCTCTTCTGAAGGGAGCACGACAGCAATGACCGGCACGACGGAGGAGACCCCGATGAGCGGCCTCAGCGCGCGGGTGGCCGACGCGTTGGGGGCGCTCCGCGCACGCGTGGGGGGTGGCGGCGCTCCGCGCGCGGGTGCGGTGCCGCCGATGCCGACGGAGGCACCGACCGTCGGGGTTCCGGCGGCGCCGGGGACGAGCGGGGTTCCGCCGATGCCGAGGACGGCGCCGGCGGTGGGCGCCGGCTTCGCCGTGGAAGGGGCGCCGTCGGCCGGGAGCCCTTGGTGGCCGGATCAGGCGCCCGCGCGCGGCGGCACCTCGATGCCGTACGCCGCCGGAATGCCTCCCCTCCCGGAGGAGGCACCGGCGACCGGGATTCCGCCCAGGCCGAGGACGGCACCGACCGGTGGCCCGGACGGAGCGTCGTGGGGTGACGCCACGGAACGGACGTCCGGCGCCGGGGTCCCGCCGATGCCGGACGCCGCTCCGACGGTCGGGGTTGCGCCGTTCCCGGAGACGCCGATGGCGGGTGGGGTGCCGCCCGTCGCGGGGGCCAGGTCGACGACCACGGTCGGGATTCCGCCGTTCCCGGAAACGCCCCCGGCAGGTGGGGTGCCGCCCGTCGCGGAGGCCGGGGCGACCGGCGCGGGCCGCGCGGTGTTCGACGTGCCGCCGGTCCCCCGGTCCGCGCCGCGTGTGCCTCCGATGCCGAGTGCCGCGCCGTACGCCGCGCCCACGCCGTCGGCGGACGGCGGTACGGCGCACCTCTTCGCGTCCCCCAGGGCTCTCCACAAGTACCCCTTCTGCGCACCGCCGTTGAACCAGAACACGTACGGCGCCCGGCACAGGCACCGCCGGGTGCAGCAGGTGCCGGGGCAGGGCAGGGGTACCGGCTGAGGGGCTGGGCCGCACGGCGTCCGGATGCGCCGAACGGGTGAAAGCGCCGGCTCGGACCACGGGTCGGGAACCTCGGCGGTGGTGACGGCCGTTGGGCGGATCAGACAGCGTGGAGAGGCAGGGGACGATGAGCGACGAGCAGCTCTGGGCATCGGTGGACGGGTACTTCGAGGAGGAACTGGGGCTGAGGGACGAGGTGTTGACGGCGGCGCTGCGGGAGAGCGAGGCGGCGGGGCTCCCGCCGATCAGCGTCTCGGCCGGTCAGGGGAAGCTGCTCCGGCTCCTCGCCGAGCTCCAGGGGGCCCGGCGGATCCTGGAGATCGGGACGCTGGGGGGTTACAGCACGATCTGCCTGGCGCGGGCGCTCCCCGAGGACGGCCGCCTCGTCACGCTGGAGTACAGCCGCAAGCACGCGGACGTCGCCGAGCGGAACATCGCGCGGGCCGGCCTCGACAAGATCGTGGAGGTCCGCGTGGGCGAGGCCCTGACGTCCCTCCCGCTGCTGGCCGACGAGAACCCGCCGCCCTTCGACCTGGTCTTCATCGACGCGGACAAGGCGAACAACCCGCACTACGTCGAGTGGGCCCTGAAACTCACCAGCGCGGGCGCCCTGATCATCGTCGACAACGTCGTCAGGGGCGGCCGGGTGATCGACGCGGACGACCCGGCGGCCGACGTCCAGGGCACGCGCGCGGCCCTGCACCTGATCGCCACCCACCCCCGCCTGACCGGCACGGCGATCCAGACGGTCGGCACCAAGGGGTACGACGGCTTCGCCCTGGCAAGGGTCCTGCCCTGAGGACCCGCCCCGGGGGACGCGGCGAGGTGCCCGGGGCCCCCGCCACACGGGCCCCCGCCGCCCCGCCGCCCCACCTCGCGCCCTGGCGGCACTCCCACCGGGCGGGACTCGGCATCACCTCCGCCCTCACCTCCAAGGCCCCCGCCGCCACGACCCCCCTCGCCGCCCCGAACCCCCTCCCCCCGAAACCCCCCGCCTCAGCGGAACCCCCCGTTCACCGCGATCGTCTGCCCCGTGACGAACGCCGCGTCGTCCCCGGCGAGGAAGGCGACCACCCCCGCGATGTCGGACCCGCGCCCGAGGCGCCGGAGCGGGGTCACGGCGGCGAGGGCCTCGCGGGCCCGCTCCCCGTGCAGCGCGCGCAGCATGTCCGTGTCGACGGTGCCGGGCGAGATCGCGTTGACGGTGATCCCCCGGGGCCCGAGCTCGTGCGCGGCGGTGGTCGTGAACCGTTCGAGCGCGGCCTTGCTCCCGGCGTACACGGCGGCTCCGGGCGCCGACAGCGAGGTGGCGATGCTGGAGATGTTGATGATGCGCCCGCCCTCGCCGAGCACCTCCTGGGCGCACTGCATGATGAAGAAGGGCGCCCGCGCGTTGACGGCCATGACGCGCTCGTAGTGCGCCTCGTCGGCGTCGGCGATGGCGATCTGCTCGGACTCGGCGGCGTTGTTGACGACGATGTCGAGACCGCCCAGCAGCTCCCCGGCGCGGGCCATGAAGGCGCGGACCTGCTCCAGGTCGGCGAGGTCGGCGCCGACGGTGTACGCCGTTCCGCCGGCCGCCCGGATCTCCTCGGCGCAGGACTTCGCGGCGGCCTCGCCCTGGTGGTAGCCGACCACGACGGCCGCCCCGTCGGCGGCGAGCCGCAGCGCGATCGCCCTGCCGACGCCCCGGGAGGCCCCGGTGACGACGGCCTTCCTGCCGTTCAAGACGCTCATTCAGTTCCTCCGGTCGAGCGGGACGATGGTGTCGCCGTCCACCAGGTCGGGCAGAGCGGCGAGTTGTTCGTCGAAGACGGCGTTGTCCCCGAGGTGGCCGCTGATGCTGCGCAGCCGGTGCACGCGCCGGAGCACGGCGGCGCGCTCCACGTCGGCGCGCGGGAAACCGTCCCCGTACCCGGCGGTGAACGCGTCCCACAGGACGCCGTAGCCGAGGTTGTCCGGCGCCCGGTGCGCCCCGCGCGAGGCGACCGCGACGGACGTGGACAGGGCCTCGGCGAGCGTGCCGAGGTCGAGCGCGGGAGGCCCGTACCCGGCCTCGGCGCTGACGAGGACGTGCGCGCTCCGGTCGCGCCGGTCGACGACGATCACCCCGGGCGACAGCGTCCCGAGCAGTACCCCGCCGGGCGCGGACAGATGAGCCGCCCACTGCGCGAGCCGCGTGGAGCGTTCCTCGCCGATCCGCCGCACCAGGCGCGCCGCCACCGGGTCGGGCCGTTCGGCGAGCCAGCGGGCCAGTCCGTCGAGCCAGGGCACGGTGCCGTGAACCCCGTCGGCGACCGCGTGCAGCCCGCGCACCGCGTCGCCCACGCGCCAGACGACGTCCGCGTACTGCCTGGGCAGAGCGCTCCCCGCGAGCAGGTGCCAGCCGATGCTGACGGAGTCGGGCAGGACCTGCGCGAACCCGCCCTCGGGCAAGGGCTCGGGCACGGCGAACCGGACGCCCTCGGTGCCCGCCCGGGCGAAGACGTCCCGCAGCCCGTCCGGCACCGCACCGGCCGCCTTGATCGCGCTCCGGCCGGGCACCCGGTGCCAGCGGAAGCGGTGCGGGCCTTCCCGCAGGACGTGTGTGGTCGACGCGGGGGTGCCGTACGAGACGACGACCTGTCCGGACATGCCGGTGCCTTTCGTCGGGTGGTGCTCGGGGGCCCGGCCCGGACCGGGCCCCCGAGCGTGTGCCGGCTTCGACTAGCAGTCGAAGATCAGCGTGGTGGTGGTGATGACGGGCGTCGCGGTGGTGATGGACGCCGTGGTCTCCGGGCCCTCGACGCCCGCGACCTGGGCGACCTGGTCGCCGTCGGTGTAGGTGCGGTAGCCGCGGACCAGGTTCTCGGCCGGGTTCTCGATCTTCATGGTGTTCTCCTCCGTTGGTTTTCCGGTTCTCCCGCCCGCCGAGGTCCGGCGGGCGGGAAGTCACAGGGCGGGGCAGGGGCTGTCGAGGTTGCGGTGGGGCAGCGCCGGGTCCGCGCCGGCGGCCCGCAGCGCCCGCGCGAGGGCTTCGGCGACGGGGATGCCGTACCGCGCGTGGTCGACGAGACCGTCGGCGCAGGCGCGTGCGCGGTGCTGGCCGAAGCTCGGCTGCCGGGCGGCGCCCGCGCGCGGGGCGGGGTCCCAGGCGAGGGAGAGGCCGGGGGCGAGGGCCCGCGTGAACGGCGAGACCGGGTCGGCCAGGTCGAGCGGGGTGCCGGCGACGGTGTCGACGGCGCGCTCCGCCTCGTCGGTGACGTAGACGACCATGGCGTCCCTGCGGGGGTACCGGTCCGGGTGGGAGAGGATCTTCGCCCGGTACGGCAGCCCCTCCCCCTCCAGCCGGCGCAGCACCGCGCCCCACACCGCCGGGGCGGCCCCCGCGTCCGGCACGTGCAGGTAGAGCCGCAGGACGGGACCGCCCTGCGCGCGGGGCAGCCGCGACCCGACCACGGACAGGAAGCCGGGGGACAACGACGGCCGGTACGGCGGCAGTTCGACGGTGGTGCCGTCCCGCGTGCCCACCCGCGCGCGCGGGACCCGCACCCGGAGCCCGGCCAGGACGACGGTCGCCTCCTCGCCGTCCTCCGACAGCAGGCGGGTGGGGACGCGGACGGCCGGGTGCGGGACGGCGGCCTTCAGCTCCGCCTCCAGCGCCGGGTCCACGAGGTCGCGGGGGTGCACGGCGGCCGGGCGCGCCCCTTGGTGGAACGTCCGGTACAGCTCCTCGGCGAGCCGGGCGCGCAGTTCGTTCAGGGTGCGCGCGCCGATCTCGGTGCCGGCGACGCGCGCGGTGAGGTTCGGTACGTCGACGTCGGTCGCGCCGGTGACGGTGGCGAGGGTGCCGGTCACAGCGCCTCCAGGCCCAGGACGCCGACGTACGCGGCGGGGCGCGTCAGCGCCGTACGGCCGACGCCGACCGCCGCGCGGTGCACGGGCGTGAGTTCGGCGCCGTACGCCGCCGCGGCCATCACGCGGTCGAGGAGGTGCCAGCCGGCGAAGGCGACCGCGCGGCGGGCGAGGTCGCGGTCGCGGCCGGGGCGCACCGCGCGGTAGCCGCGGGTGAACGCCTCCAGCGTGGGGAGCGCCTCCTGGAGGTTGCGCACGCCCCTCGCGACGATCTCGTCGTCCGCGCCGGCCGTGTCGATCTCCTCGGCGGCGATGCCGACGATGCCGCGGTGCAGGAACTCGCCGGCCGTGGTGCCGAGGTCGCGCGCGGCGTCGCCGTACCGGAATTCCTCCCAGTCCGTGACGACCAGTTGTCCGTCGGCGACGAGTATCTGATCGAGGCGGAGATCCGCGTGGATGGGAACCCGCGGTGCTATTTCCTCGTCTTTCCTGAGATTCGCGACCGCTTCTTTCAGGTGGTCGTCGCCCTGGAGAATGCGCCAGAGTTCGATGAGGCCGCCGCTGCTTTCCAGGTACTGGGCCGCCGAGAGGGCGGAGAAGACGCGGACCGAGGGCATCGGGAGCGGGCGGCGGTCGAGGTGGTCCGGGGTGAAACGGGCCGTGTGGAGTTCGCCGAGCGCGGCGCCGAGGGCGTGGGCGAGCGCGGGAGTGAATTCGCCCGCGGTCACCGCGTCGGCCGCCGTGCGGGCGTCGCGGACCCAGCGGGTCAGGTGGACACGGCGGTCCGGGTCGGCCGCGAGGACGGCAGGCCAGCGCAGGTGGTGCCAGGTCAGGGCCTGTGCGAGGTCCTCAAGGCGGGCGCCGTGCGCCGCGTGCGGGCCGGTGACGCGCTTGGCGAACACGTCGGTCCCGCTGGTCGTGCGTCCCGCCATGTTCGGATTGCGTCCTGGATAGGTCACCACGGTGTCCGAGACGAATTCCCCGTACCCCCGCTGTCTCACGAATTCTGCTATCTCCGCGTCGGGCATGGCTCGACTCTCGCAAATGCCTTTCGGCGCGGACAAGCCTTTCGAAGATCTTCAAAAAGTCTTGTGGGCGCAACCGGCGGAGTTCTTCGGGCGTCTGATCACGTGCAGACGAACGGGGGGTTCGATGGCCACGTATTCACAGCTCTGTCTCGGTGACATGTCCGAGATCCGGATGCAATTCGTTCCGCATCCGGGAGCGAGCCTGCTTTCCCTGACGGCGGACCTGTACGGCGACCGCCGCCACGCCGTGCCGCCGGCGGCGCGCGACGCCGTACGGCGCCGGGTGCCCGCGCACGTGCGCGAGACCCTGCGTCCACTGTTCGCGCCCGGGCATCCGGCGATCCCCGACTGCCTGACGCCGACCGCTTCCATGTCCCGCGACGGCGCCGAGCACCATCTGGAGCAGCTTCTCGACCTGCCCGCCGACGCCCTTCTGACGGCCCTGGAGGAGGAGTTCGCGGGGGCGCCGCCCGAGCAGTGGCGGCCGGTCGTCGACCGGCCCGGGCGGTGGCTGGAGCGGTACGGGGCGGTGATGCGGGCGCTGTGGGAGGCGGTACGGCCGGTGTGGCGGGCGGCGCAGGAGGGGCTGCGGCGGGAGGCGGAGCGGGTGGGCGGCGCGCTGGTCCTGGGCCGGCCGGACGCGGTCCTGTCCACCCTGGGCCCCCGCTACCGCTACACCGACTCCGTCCTCCACCTCTCCGACGGCCACCCCGAGACGTTCACCCTGGACGGCCGGCGCGTCATCCTCGTCCCCGTCGTCTCGGGCGGCTCGGCCTCCCTCTTCGCCCTGGACCACCCGGACTTCGTCTGGGTCGGCTACCCGCTGCCCGGCCTGCGGACCCTGTGGTCCCCCGCCGCGCCACCCGCCCCCTCGCCCACCGATCCCGCCCGCCTGCTCCTCGGCGACGCCCGGTCCGCCATCCTGCGCGCGACCACCCGCCCCACGGCCATGGGCGACCTCGCGACCGCCCTGCGCTACGCCCCCGCAACGCTCTCCCACCACTGCGCCCGCCTCGAAGACGCGGGCCTCGTCCAGCGCCGCCGCGAGGGCCAGTACGTCGTGGTCCACCGCTCACCCCTGGGCAGCGAACTCCTCGACCTGCTCGGCGCGTAGCCGCCCACCGCTGTCAACCCTCGTGGTAGAAGCCCACGTTCACGCTGCGTGGGCTCGTGCGGTCGGTGATGATGATTTCGCCGGAGCCGCCTCGGGGGAGGGTGACGGTGCCGCCGTAGGGGATCGGCTGGGCGTACTGGCCGGAGACCAGGCGGACTTCGGAGGAGGGGTCGTCCTGGGAGCCGCGGAGCCAGGTGACCTGCCAGGTGGCTTCGGGGCCGCAGAGGAATTCGAGGTGGACCCGGGAGACGAAGAGCCAGTCCTGGGGGGTCGCGAGGCGGCAGACGGTGGTGTCGCGGCCCACCCGCAGCACCGCCCCCGGCTCGCTGTCCGCGTCGGCCATGAGCATCCCTGCCGTGGCCCCCTCCTCGACCGCGGAGACGGAGGCCATGGTGAGTTCGAGCACGTGCGTTCCCCTTGTGTCCGCCGGACGGTCCGCCCGACATGTCCCAACCCCCCGGACACCTACGTCACAGCGTCCGAAACGGCATTGCACAGCGGCGGAAATGATAAATCGCCCGGCGACACCGCGTCCGGCACAATGGACGCATGACCGAGCGAAAGCCACCGGGCGTGCCGTTCGACTCCTGGGTGGACAGGCAGATCCAGGACGCGCAGGCGCGCGGGGAGTTCGACGGGCTGACGGGCGCGGGCAAGCCGCTGCCGGACGGTGCGGACTCCTCGTACGACGAACTCTGGTGGATCAAGCGGAAGATGGCCCGCGAGGGCTGGTCCGTGCTCCCGCCGGCGCTGGCGCTGCGCAAGGAGGCGGAGGACGCGCTCGCGGCGGCCTTGGCGGCCCCGTCGGAGTACGCGGTCCGCAAGATCCTCACCGAAGTCAACGCGAAGATCCGGGACATGATGTTCCGTCCGCCGCCGGGACCGCCGCTCGGCAAGAAGCCGTACGACGTGGAGGCGGTCGTCGAGGAGTGGCGCGCGCGCCGGAACACGCCCCCGGCGGACACCGAACGCCCCGCGCCCTGAGGGGACTTGGGTGGGCGCCGGGCCGCTGTACGGCGGCTCCGGCGCCCAACTCCCCTCACACGTGCAGCAACCGCTCGCACAGCTCCCGGTAGTCCCGCAGAGCGAGCCGCAGTTGCTCGGTGTCGCCCGTCGCCGGAGCCCCGCCGTCCCCGGCCTGCCAGGCCCCGCGTACGGTCCGCCGCCTGCGCGTGATCGCCTCGGTGAACCGTATCGCCAGCTCCTCCAGCACTTGATCGGCCTCGGCGACGGCTTCCCGGGGCTCGTCGACGAACCCGGCGAGCGCGTGCCGCATCCTCAGCTCCAGCTTGTCGCACTCGTCGCGGGGGATCAGCGGCGAGCCGTACCCCTTCTCACGGGTCTCCCCGCTCTTCACCGGCGCCGCGGCGGGCGCGCCCGCGGACGTTCCCGTGGGCATCCCCGTCGGCGTCTTCGCGGGTACGGCCGTGGCTTCCGGCGGATCCCCGGCGCCCGTGCGCCCCTGCGGCACGCCCTTGCGCGGCGTTCCCGTCTCCTCGCTCATCCCGCACCCCTCCTGTCTCGTCCTGTCCCGGCCCTCACTTGGCCTGAATCCGCTGGAACACCGCCGGTACACGACTGCTCCGGCCGGTACGCGCCCCGTCCTTGTCACGGCCCTTGTCGCGCGAGGCGGCGCGGGGCGCGCGGGCCGGCGCCTTCGGTGCGCCGATCAACTCCCCGAACAGCGCCCGGGCTTCGAGGACGGCCCGGCGCGCGTCCTCCGTGTCCGCGCCGCGCTCGCCGACCACGTGCCGCACGTGCCGGTACCCGTCGACGTGCCCGGCGTGGTGCACGGCCAGCGCCGCGACCTGCTCGTCGAAGTCCTCGGCCCGCGGATACCCTCGCGCGCCCGCCAACTCCCCGAGCAGCTGGTCCACTTCGGCGGCGGCCTCCCGGGGCGACTCCACGAACCGCTCCTGCGCGGCCCGCCACCGCTCCCGGAACTTCTCCTGCTCCCCGGCTTCGAGGGGCCGCTCCCGCAGACCTCCGTGGCGTTCGACGAGAGCCGTCAACTCCCGTTCGGCGGCCCGGACATCCCCGTCGTGCCGGGCCACGGCCCGCCCGTACTCGGGCCCGAACCGCCGCTTCAAGGACCCTCCGCCCTGGGTGCGGCGCACTCCGAGGAAACCCGCCGCGGCGACGACGAGCACGCCGACGACGATCAGAACGACGATCACGCCTGTGGACATGGCTGCCTTCCGGTGTCTCGGCCCAACGGGCCGGTTCCCCTTCCGGGTTGCCCGGAACCCGGCACACAAACGGCCGCTCCGTATATCGCTTGCGCCCCCGCCCGGCCGCGTCCGGAGAATGTCCCATGCCCTGGACGATCACCCCGGAACTCCCCGACTCCCCCGCCGCGCGGGCCCTGTGGCGCGCGTACTACACGGAGGTGAGCGACCGCTGGTACCTCCGCCACGAGGACCGCACCACCGACCCCGCCGAGCTGGAGCGCGAGATCCACGCCCGCCCCGGCACCGAACTCGCCCCGCCGCAGGGCACGTTGCTGGTGGGCCGGTACGACGGTGAGGCGGCCGGTACGGCGGGGGTGCGCTTCCTGGCGCCGGACACGGCCGAGTTGACCCGCGTCTTCGTGCTCCCGGAGCTGCGGGGCAAGGGTGGGGCGGCGCTCCTGGTGGGCGCGGCGGAGGACGCCGCCCGGGAGTTCGGGGCCGCGCGCCTGATCCTGGACACGCGCAGCGACCTGGTGGAGGCGAGGGCGCTGTACGCGCGGCTGGGGTACACGGAGACGGAGCGGCACAACGACGACCAGTACGCCGAGCACTGGTTCACGAAGGCCCTCGGCTGAGACTAGGGCCCAACCGGCCTCGCGTTCACGCCCGTTGCGGCTGCTCCCGCACCGACCCGCACAGCTCCCCGGTCAACTCCCGTACCAGTCGCACCAGATCGGTCGGCCGGTCGGGCCCCCACCAGTCCCCCAGCATCTCCGCGAGCGACTCCTCCCGTGCCTCGGCGAGCCGTTCGGCGGCCTCGCGTCCCCGCGCGGTGAGCCGCAGCTCCGTCCCCTCGCGCCGGGCGAGCCCGCTCTCCTCGATCTGCCGGGCCCCCTCGATGATCACGGCGAGCGGTACGGGGCTCTGGTCCGCGAGCCGGCCCGGCTCGACGCTGCCGTACTTCCTGATCCGCAGCAGGATCCAACTCGCCGCCGGCAGCAGGTCGTACCCCGCGCGGGCGGTGATCGTGCGGTACACCTCCCGGCGTCCCTCGCGCGTGCCGAGGACGGACAGCGCCCGGCACACCTCGTCGTACGAGGACCGCTCGACGGGGTTGCTGGCGAGGGTCTGGGTGACGTCGGGCGCGGTCACCGAGGAGCGGAGCTTGTCCTCCTTGAGGAACCAGGCGAGGACGAAGCCGAGCAGGGCGACGGGCGCGGCGTACAGGAACACGTCGGTGATGGAGGAGGCGTAGGCGTGGAGGGCGGGTGGCCTGAGCTGGGGCGGGAGTTGGGCGATGCCGCGCGGGTCGGACTTCAGCGCGTCGGCGGTGAACCCCGCCGGAAGCCCTTCAACTCCCTTGAAAGCGGAGGTGAGTTTGTCGGAGAGGCGGCTCGCGAAGAGCGTGCCGAACACGGCGACGCCGAAGGACGCGCCGATCGACCGGAAGAAGGTCGCGCCGGACGTGGCGACGCCCAAGTCCTCGTAGGACACGGCATTCTGGACGATCAGGACGAGCACCTGCATGACGAGGCCGAGCCCGAGGCCGAAGACGAAGAAGTACGCGCTCATCTCGCCGGTCGGGCTGGACTCGTCGAGGCGGTGCAGGAGGAGCAGGCCGATGGTGGTGACGGCGGTCCCGGCGACGGGGAACACCTTCCAGCGGCCGGTGCGGCTGACGATCTGGCCGGAGAGGGTCGAGGAGATCAGCAGCCCGGCGACCATCGGCAGCATGTGGACGCCGGACATGGTCGGCGAGACGCCCTGCACGACCTGGAGGAACGTCGGCAGGTAGGTCATCGCGCCGAACATCGCGAACCCGACGATGAAGCTGATGACGGCGGAGAGCGTGAAGGTGCGGACGGCGAACAGCTTCAGCGGCAACACCGGCTCGGCGGCCCGGCGTTCGACGGCGACGAAGGCGGCGGCGAGGACGACTCCCAGCACCAGCAGGCCGATCACCGGGAACGAGGCCCACGCCCACGTCGTCCCGCCGAGGGAGGCGACCAGGACGAGGCAGGTGGCGACGGAGGCGATCAGGAAGGTGCCGAGGTAGTCGATGACGTGGCGGGTGGTGCGGCGCGGGATGTGCAGGACGGCCGCGATGACGGCGAGCGCGACGACGCCGACGGGGAGGTTGACGTAGAACACCCAGCGCCAGCTGAGGTGTTCGGTGAACACGCCGCCGAGCAGCGGGCCCAGGACGCTCGTCGCGCCGAAGACCGCGCCGAACAGGCCCTGGTAGCGCCCGCGTTCGCGGGGCGGGACGAGGTCGCCGACGATCGCCATCGACAGGACGATCAACCCGCCGCCGCCCAGGCCCTGGAGTGCCCGGAAAGCGATCAACTGCGGCATGTTCTGGGCGGTTCCGCAGAGAGCGGAACCGATCAGGAAGAGCACGATCGCCGTCTGGAACAGTCGTTTTCGGCCGTACTGGTCACCGAGTTTTCCCCACAAGGGGGTTGCCGCGGTGGAGGCGAGGAGGTAGGCGGTCACCACCCAGGAGAGGTGTTCCAGGCCGCCGAGGTCGCTGACGATCGTGGGGAGCGCCGTGGAGACGATCGTCTGGTCGAGAGCCGCCAGCAGCATGCCCAGCAGCAGGGCACCGATCGACACCATGACGTTTCCGCCAACGTGTTCGCGGTGCGGATCCGCCGCGGCCGTCCGCGCGTCCAAGGCCATGGAGACCTCCCTCGGCTCTCGTGTCCCTTCCATGGTGGTCGGTGTCACCCGGAACGGCCTGTCGAAGCATGCGGGAGAGGATTTCCGGCCATCTCGCCGCCTGTGACGTGTGGTGCGATGGGGGCGTGCCATGAGTGTGGAGGATCTGCATAATTTCCGGAGTTCCCACGGGGAGGGGTGAAGGCGTGAACGAGCCGACGGAGCGCGAGGGACCCACCGGGCCACAGGGGCCGTACGGGCACCCCTGCCCGGAGTGCGGGGCCCTGCGTGCCGCCGACAGCACGCCGTCCTGCGACTGCGCGCAGCGGGCCGCCGAGACGCTGAAGGAGGCGCGGCTCGCGGACGCCGCCGCCGCGGAGGACTTCGATCCGCTGCGGATACGCCCCTATGTGGAGCTGGCGGGTACGGCGGGCGCGCCGGTCGCCGGGGGGCGTCCGCCCGGGCCGCCGGCCGACGCGACGATGCCGTTGCCGAGGGTTCCGGGTGGAGGTGCCGGTACTCGGGGTGGCTCTGGAGAGCCAGGGGTATCGGGGTATGACGGGGTCGCGCGGGGAGCGGGAGCGGGGGGCGTAGGACCCCTGGACGGCGTCATACCCGCGGGGGGTGCGGGGGCGCCGGGAGGCGTAGGGGGCGCCGGGTTCCCGGGGGACTCCGGGGCCCCGGGCGGCATACGGCCTCCGGGGGACGCCGGTTCCCTGGGGGACGTGGGGTCCCTGCGCGGCGTACGTCCGCAGAGTGACCCGGACGACGCCGACGCCCCGGAACGCGGCAGCCGTCGCCGCCGAGCGGTCCTCCTCGCGACCAGCGGAGCCGTCGTCTCCATCCTCGCCGCCGCCGGTTTCGCCAGCGGCCTCTTCGCGTACGACGCGCCCGCGCGCGACGACTCCCCGCCGGAGGACATCCGCGCGGCGGTCCCGGCGCCGTCCCGCACCGCGGCGGCGTCCGTCGAGGCACCGGCCGAGCGGCCCGCCGACCCCGCGCCCACGCCCGAGGACGCGACCCCGTCCGAGAGCGCGGCCCCCTCGCCCTCCCCGACGCCCTCCCGCTCCTCCCCCTCGCCCTCCTCCCCCGCGAGCGGCTCCCCCTCCGCCGACGCGTCCCCCTCCGGCGGGGCCGCCGAGGACCAGCGCCAGGTCCCGAGCCTCACGGTCGCGGTGCTGCGGCGCGGCGACACGGGCCCGGAGGTGCGGGAACTCCAGCTGCGGCTCAAGGAGTTGTCCCTGTACGGCGAGGACGCGGACGGGGTCTTCGACGAGCAGGTCGAGAACGCGCTCAAGACCTACCAGTCGTCGCGCGGCATCACCGGCGACGAGCCGGGGATCTACGGGGCGGCGACACGGGAACGGCTGGAGAAGGAGACGAAGGAGCCTTGAAGGGGAGAGCCGCAGCCGCCGTCCCCGGCGCCGACGGGGACGACCGGGGGGACAGAGCACGGCACCGGTGACCTCCGCGACGAGCACAGCGCCGCCAAGCACGGCATGACCAGCGACACCGGCCGCCCGGCGCGAAGCACCGGCCTCGACGCCGGATCAGAACACGCGGAGCGCGCGCGGAGGCTCCGGTGACGGACGCCGGTTCACGGGGCCGACGTCAGCGGCCCCCTCGGCGTCGAACGCCGGTCCGCGGCGCCGGCCTCGTAAGCGGCTCCCCCGGCATCAACGCCGGCCCGCAGCGCCGACGGCGTAGGTTTCGCCCCCGCCTCAGCCCCGCGCGCCCCGCACATGCAGCCGGACCCCGTCCCCCGTGACCTCCACCGCGATCTCGCGCAGGTCGCGGACGACGGCGTCCGGGGCGTGGGCGGCGGCCCGTTCGCCCACGCCCACGACGCGCATTCCGGCCGCCTTGCCCGCCTGGATGCCCGCGCCGGAGTCCTCGAAGACGACGCAGTCGGCGGGGGCGACGCCCAGTTCCGCGGCGGCCTTCAGGAAGCCCTCGGGGTCGGGCTTGCTGGCGCCGACGGACTCGGCGGTGATGCGCAGGGCGGGCAGCGGGAGGCCGGCGGCGGCCATGCGGGCGGTGGAGAGGGGGACGTCCGCCGAGGTCACGAGCGCGTGCGGGACGCCGACGAGGGCGGTGAGGAAGGCGGCGGCGCCGGGGACCGGTACGACGCCGTCCATGTCGGCGGTCTCCTGCGCGAGCATCCGCGCGTTGTCCGCGAGGTTCTCCTCGACGGGGCGGTCGGGGAGGAGCACGGCCATGGAGGCGTGGCCCTGGCGGCCGTGGACGACCTTCATGACCTCGTCGCCGTCCAGCCCGTGCGTCTCGGACCACCGCCGCCAGATCCGCTCCACCACCGCGTCCGAGTTGACGAGCGTCCCGTCCATGTCGAGCAGAAGAGCGCGAGCGTCGATGACGACTGGCTCGGCGACGGACATGCGCACTCCAGACACCCGGTTTCAGAGACCAAGGTGGCCCCGCCCGCCGGTCAGGGAGAACGAGCGGGAACCACTTTGTTTCTCCACGGTACAAAATGAACGGCGTCCCCGCCACCACCTACCGGAAACTTCACCGGCCGTTCAGCGGGGCCGCTCGCCCGGCTACGTCCAGTTCGGCTCCATGATGGGCCCCAGCGCCCCGACCACCACGATCTTCTCCGGGTCGAAGTGGTACTTGCCGGCGAAGACGGACCAGCTCGTGATCCAGCGGTACCGGTTCGGCTGCCCGAAGTCGTCCCAGCTCTCGTCCCAGATGAAGACGTTGGTGAAGCCGGACACCTGGCGCAGGCGGGCGTTGCTCAGCGCGTACGCGGTCTT
Source organism: Streptomyces niveiscabiei (assembly GCF_033794345.1). NCBI lineage: Bacteria > Bacillati > Actinomycetota > Actinomycetes > Kitasatosporales > Streptomycetaceae > Streptomyces > Streptomyces niveiscabiei. Next base: position 83,007 of record NZ_JARAYJ010000017.1, on the reverse strand, counting down.
GGCGCAGGCCGCCCGGTCGACGGTGGCGATGCCGTCCCAGGTCCGCCACAGGCGGAAGTAGTCGGCCCGACTAGGGATGTAGTACAGGAACTCCGACGGCCCGACCAGGAAGACCGTGTCCCCGGTGGTGGGCGTCGTGAACCGCGTCCCCTCGGCCGGACAGGCGAGCGCGGTCCCGGGCGCCGCGGCCGAGACACCGGCCGTACCCAGCGGCAGAGCGAGCCCCAGAGCCAGGGCGAGACAGGAACGACGTAACCGTTTCACCGATACCGCTCCCCTTCCGGCGACGCGAGCACGGGACAGCGGTCCGGGCGGACGGCCGTCCCTCCCCCGTCACTGTGACCGGCCCCCCGGCACCCGGCAAGGGACCCGGGTCCCGCCGGCGCCCGGGAGTACGGGAATGAGCCACCCGTACACGTCCGTACTCACCCGGCGATCGCCTCCCACAGGCTCCACACCCCGAGCCCCAGCATCAGCACCGCCGCGATCTGCGTGATCAGCCTCAGCGGGACCCGCTTCATCAGCGCCTTCCCCCCGACGATCCCGAGCCCCGCGACCGCCCACAGCGCGAGGACCGCGCCGAGGCCGACGGAGAAGGGGTCGTCGTAGCGGGCGGCGAGGTTGGCCGTCATGATCTGCGTGAGGTCACCGAACTCGGCGACCAGGATGAGCATGAACCCGGCGCCCGCGACCTTGAGGAAGGACTGGTCCTCCGGGCGGCGGACCTCCTCCTCGTCCTCGTCCTTCTTCAGGAGCAGCATCGCGGCGCCGCCGAGGAAGAGGACGCCGGTGAGGGCGTGGACGAGCTGCTGCGGGAGGAGCGTGAGGACGCTGCCCGCCGCGACCGCGAGGACGACGTGGACGAGGAACGCCGCGGCGACCCCGGCGAACACGTACGACGCCCGGTAGCGCGTCCCGAGCACGAGGCCGGCGAGCGCCGTCTTGTCCGGCAGCTCGGCAAGGAAGACGACGCCGAAGACGAGCGCCGTCACGCTGATGCTGATCAAGGTTCCTCAATCGGTAGGGGCCGCCCCACCGAGAGTGCTGGTCCTTGGGACACCTCGGCAGGACAGCACACGAAGAGCCCGCGTCGTACGACACGGACGTGCACTGCTTGCCGAAGGTCTCGCTGGCGGGCATACGCACCCCGCCTCCGGGCGCCGGCTCAGACGAGCTGAGCAGTATGTCGACGGTCCGGCGAAGAGCTACTCCCCTTCTGCGCCGCCCATCGTACGCGACGCCACCGACATCGCCGTAGGGACGGAGGTCACCCGGCTTCCCCCTGCCGCAGACCTTGTTTTGTCATGCGCGCGTCACTAACTTCTTACCGCTCGCACACCTCACCGCAACACGCCCCCGCGAGCATTCCCACGCCCCCCACTTCAACACCCCCACACTCCCCGGGAGTTCGCATGCGAAAGTTCTACGCGCGTGGACGGCTGAGCATACTGGCCGCCCTTACCGGACTCATAGCCTCCGTCGGCGTCCTCAACGGCCCGACCGCGTCCGCCGCGCTCCCCACGCCCGTCAGCGCGGCCACCGCGCGCACCTATCTGTCCCAGCTCACCGTGGCCGCCGAGGACCGCACGGGCTACGACCGGGACCTCTTCCCGCACTGGATCACCATCTCCGGCGCCTGCAACACCCGTGAGACCGTCCTCAAGAGGGACGGGTCCGGGGTCGTCACCAACTCCTCCTGCGCCGCCACCAGCGGCAGCTGGTACTCCCCCTACGACGGGGCTACCTGGACCGCCGCGTCCGACCTCGACATCGACCACCTCGTGCCGCTGGCCGAGGCGTGGGACTCCGGCGCGAGCGCCTGGACCACCGCCCAGCGCCAGGCGTTCGCCAACGACCTCACCCGCCCGCAGCTCATCGCGGTCACCGACAACGTCAACCAGGCCAAGAGCGACCAGGACCCGGCCGAGTGGATGCCGTCGGTCACCTCGTACCGCTGCACGTACGTCCGGGCGTGGGTGCAGGTGAAGTACTACTACGACCTGTCCGTCGACTCCGCCGAGAAGTCCGCGCTGACGAGCTACCTCGCGGGCTGCTGACCTTCCGCCGGGAGATGTCACAGCGCGGGGGCCTGCCTCGTCCGTAGGGAGCGGAACGCTTTCCCCACGGAGGAGAAGACGATGGACCTCGCGCTGTGGATCTCGGCCGGACTGCTCGCGTTCGTGGCGCTCGCCGGGGGTGTCACGAAGACGTTCGCCCCCCGGGAGAAGCTCGCCGCCGCGGGCCTGCTGCTGCCGGCGCGCTGGACACCGCGCCGGCACTGGTCCCGGTCACCGCCCTCTGCTGGACCCTCCTGATGGCCGGCGCGACGATCACCCACGGCCGCCGCGGCGAGTCCGCACTCGCCGCCCTGAACCTCGCCCACCTCGCCCTCGCCGCGTTCCCGGCATGGGGCCGGCGCAGCCTCGCTCTGCACCTCGAACGCGACCGGATCTCGACGATCCGACTGATCGGCAATCCCGGCAAACCCTTGAATATCAGCCCGATTGCAGACGAATAGGCTGTCGGCCGGGCATTTCACCGCACCGGGCACGGGTGACCGGTCACATCCCCCTCCGGGAACTCACACCCCTTTTGCCGCAGACATATTCACGCGCCCACGGGGATCCTTTTCGGTGCATTTGGTTGCGGATCTCCATGGACGCGTGAATTCACGGCACAGCAACTGGAACCCCCCGTCCGGTATTTCAGGAACCGGTGCTGTTCCAGTCGGGCGCGTATACCACGGCTTCGGAAACGTCACCGGCGCGGACGACGGCGTGGGGGGTTCCGGCCCCGCCGAGGGCGGTGGCGAGGACCGCCGCGAAGAGGGCCGCGAGTACAGCGACGCGAAGCAGTATGTTCTTCGACTCGATTGTCTGGTAGTGCATTCGGGTATTCCCATCGTTCAAGGTCCTGCGGTCGGGAACACTCTGGCCGCGGCCCGTCAGTGGAGGATCAGCGGACGATGGACGGGAGATGGACGCGCACCGCAGTCCGGGCAATTCACCCCCCACCCCGGGATTCCGAGCTGAAGGTGTTCATGTGTTCATGCGTTCCACAATCCGCCCGCCCGACGGTAATCCCACGGTCAATCTCATCCGCTCAATGAAAACGTCCGGCCACGGCTGCTTGAAGCTGCAAGTTCTCGGCTAGGATGGCCCCGCGCTGCGCTCGGTCCGACCAGAGAGGTGACCCGGTGGCGGTCCTCCATGTGTCCCTTCTCGGCCTGCTCGAAGTACGCCGCGACGCGACCGACCTGGACCTCGGGAACCCCCAGCAGCAGGCCCTGTTCACCGCTCTCCTGCTGCGCCGCGGGAGAACCGCCTCGGCGGCGGACCTGATGGAGGCGATCTGGGGCGAGGAGGTCCCCGCCTCGGCGCTCACGACCCTGCGCACCTATGCCTGGCGGCTGCGCAAGATTCTGGAGACGAACAGCAAGTCCCCGGAGTTTCTGGTCTCGGTGGGCGACGGATACCGGCTGGTCGTACGCGACGAACACATCGACTGGTACGAGGCGCAGCGGCTCGGCCGGGAAGCGCTCGACGCCAATGGTCCGCACCACGCCCTGGAGACCCTGGAACGCGCTCTGGCCCTGTGGAAAGGAGAACCTCTCGCCGGGATTCCCGGCCCGTACGCGGCACTTCAGCGCGACCGCATCGACGAGACCCGGCTCACCCTCGTGGAAGAGCGCCTGCACACCGTGATCACACTCGGCCAAGGGCAGTTGTGCATTCCCGAGTTGGTGGAACTGGTCGGCCGTTATCCCTTACGGGAGCGACTGTACGCCCTGTTGATGCGGGCGCAGGCCGGATCCGGCCGCCGGGCCGACGCGCTGACGACCTATCACGACGCGCGCCGGCTGCTCGTCGACGAGCTCGGGGTCGACCCCGGCGCCGAACTCACCGCCGTGCACCGCCGGATACTCAGCGGCGAACTGGACTCCGTACCGGACGCGTTGGAGGGCCCCGAGGAGCGGGCGGACCGGGGGGCCGTGCTGCCGCCCGCGCAACTGCCGCCGGAGCCCGCGGACTTCATCGGGCGGGCGCATGTCGCGCAGGCGCTCACCTCGGCGATGAACGCGGAGAGCCGGCCGACGCTCCCGGTGGTGGTGCTGGCCGGGATGGGCGGCGTCGGCAAGTCCTCGCTGGCGCTGCACGTGGCGCACCGGGTGCGCGAGGCGTACCCGGACGGGCAGCTGTACGCCGACCTGGGCGCGATGGCCGCTCCGGAGACCGTCCTGACGGGTTTCCTGCGGGCGCTCGGCGCGCGCCCCGAGGACGTGCCCGAGCCGCTGGAGGCGCGTACGGCGCTGCTGCGGACGATGCTGAACGGGCGCAGGGTGCTGATCGTGCTGGACGACGCGCGCGACGCGGCGCAGGTCCAGCCGCTGCTGCCGGGCAGCGCGCACTGCGGGGTGCTGATCACGAGCCGGACCCGGCTCGGCGGCCTCCCGGCCTCCCTCCAGGTCGAGTTGGAGGCGTTCTACCTCGACGAGGCGCTCGAATTACTGACCCACGCGATCGGCGCCGAGCGGGTGCGCGCGGAGCCGGAGGCCGCCGCCGCGCTGATGGAGTCGTGCGCCTGCCTGCCGCTGGCCGTACGGATCGTGGCGGCCCGGCTCGCGGCCCGGCCGCGCTGGTCGATCCGCTCGCTGGCCGCGCGGCTGGCCGACGAGCGGCGCAGGCTCAGCGAGCTGAAGGCGGGCGACCTGACCGTGTCGGCCGTCTTCGACGTGACGTTCCGCCAGCTCCCGGCGGACCAGGCGCACGCGCTGTGCCTGCTGTCCTGCGTGAGCAGTCCCGACCTGTCGCTGGCGAGCGCGTCGGCGCTGCTCGGCACGGGCGAGGAGGAGGCGGAGGAGTTCCTGGAGTCGCTGGTGGACGCGGCGGTCCTGGAGGCGCCGTCGGCGGGCCGGTACCGGTTCCACAGCCTGCTGCGCACGTTCGCCCGGGAGAAGCTGCCGGCGAGCGCGTACGCCGAACCGTTCCGGCGGCTCCTGCACTCGCTGCTGGCGTCCGCGGTGGACGCCTTCCGGCACGCGGTGCCCGGCGATCCGATCGAGGACGCCCTGACGCCGGCCAGGATGCCGGGGCGGCGGTTCGGCGGGCCCGCCCAGGCGCGGGCGTGGGCGGTCGCGGAGGCGCCGACGGCGCTCGCGGTGGCCGGGCAGGTCGCCCGGGAGTGGACGGAGATACAGCCCGGCGAGTACCACCACCGGGAGTGGCTGACCCCGGCGACGGACCTGCTGATCGCGCTGAGCGCCTACTGGGGTGACACGAGCCATGTGGCGTGGAACAGCACCCTCGACGCCCTGACGCGGGCCGCGGTGCTGGCCGGGGACGAACGGGCCGAGGGGCGGGCGCGGTTCCTGCGGGGGAACATCCACCTCGCCCGCGCCCGGCTCACCGCCGCCGTCGAGCACTCCACGCTCGCGGTCGCCCTGACCCGGCACACCGGGGACCTCGTGATCCTCCGCCAGGCCCTCAACGACCTGGGTCTCGCCCACCAGTTGAGGGGCGAGTTCCAGGAGGCCGCCGCCTGCTACGACGAGGCGATCGTGCTGGCCCGCAGCCTCGGCCACGCCACCGGCGAGGTCGCCACGACCCTCAACTCGGCGCTCCTGCACGTCAACGCGGGCGACCCGGCGCGGGCGATCGGCGTCTGCGAGCGGCTGCTGGCCGGCACCCCGGCGCTGTGCGCGAACCCGGGGGGCTCGGCGTACGCGTTCTACGTCCTCGGGTTCGCGCACCACACGCTGGAGGACCACCTGGCGGCCGTGTCCTGGTACGAGCGCTGCCTGTCCGTCGCCCTGGACGCGGGCCTCACCGGCCGGGAGGCGTGCGCCCGGTTCCGGCTCGCGGACTCGCTGCGGGCCCTCGGGCACCTGGAGCCGGCGGCGGTGGAGGCGCTGCGGGCCGTCGAGATGTGCGAACGGGCGGGCGACGTACGGAACCTGGCGCAGGCGCTGCTGGTCCTCGGCCGGGTGCGGCTGGACCTCGGGGAGCGGGAGGCCGCGCGCTCGGCGCTCAGCGACGCCCGGCGGATGATGGCCGAGCTGCGGCTGCCGGACGAGGGCCTGGCGGCCCTGCTGCTGCTCGCCGTACCGGTCACCGGGTCACGGTGAGGCGGCCGGGCGGGTGGCCACCGCGAGGAGGTTGGCGCCGCGCGCGCCGGAGTCGGGGTCGATGAGCAGCTCGCGTTCCATCTTCAGGACGTCGGCGAAGGTGCCCTCCTCGTGCGGGAACCGCGCGTAGAAGCTGGAGGCGGGCAGGACCAGGCCGGGGAAGCCGGTCAGGGCGTCCACGCGCAGGTCGAGCGCCCGGCACAGCAGCCGGATCTGGCCGGGGGTGAAGAGGTGCGCGTGCGGGGCGCCGGGGCCGCCCGGGTCGTGTCCGGCGAGGCTGTGCAGGGCCGCCTGGAGGTCGCCGCAGCCGAGGTACTCGTGGGCGGTGTGCCAACGGCTCGGCAGAAACGACACCATGAGCCCGCCGGGCGCCATCAGCGCCGCCAACTCCCTCAGGCCCGCCTCGGGTTGGGAGAAGGCGCTGAGGTGCGAGCAGTCGTGGAAGACGAGGTCGTGCCCGTGCTCGCCCAGCAGGCCCGCCAACTCGCCCGGCCGCGCCGCGAGATGGCGTACGCGGGAGCCGTGCCCGGCGCTGACCGAGCGGGCCCGGGCCTCGGCGGCGGCCTGCGGGGTCGGGGCGATGTGGACGCCGGTGCTGTGCGGGTACTCCGCGGCGATCCGGCGCGCCCAGCGGCCGGCGCGGGCCGAGACGTCGACGTACCGGAAGGAGAGCGGCAGACGGGAGAACACCGACTGTTCGAGGGCCGTCCACAGCAACGCGTCGGTGAGCCGGCCGTAGAGGCGGCCGGGGGCGTCCTCCTCGTCCCTCGTGCGGACTGTCCCGTCGTGCTGCGCTGAACTGGTCACTGTGGCCTCTCGGTTCGCGTCGCCTCGATCCTTTCCCGGGCTCGCGCGGGGTCAGGCGCGGCCCGGCGGGCGCCGGGGTGCGGGGGTCCGGTCGGCGGACGGGGGCTGGGGGGCGCCGGCGCGGTCCGGGACGCGCAGCCGGGAGCCGAGCACCATCCCCAGCTGGAAGCGGTTGTCGACGCCGAGCCGGTCCATGAGCGCGCGCAGGATGTTGGTGACCGTCCTGGGGCTGACCCCGAGCCGGTGGGCGGCGCTCGTGTCGGTGTGCCCGGCGTACAGCAGGGAGATGAGCTTGCGCTGCCGGTCGTCGAGGTCGAGGACCGCGGGCGCGCGGAGCCGGTGCGCCTGCGGGGGGACGGGCCTGACGGCCGCCGGGAACTCGGGAGCTGCCATGGGTACGTGCCTCTTCCCCTCGGGTCCGGTCGTCTTGCCGCCACTCTGGCAAGCCGCGATGGCGCCCCGATCAGCGTGGGATCAGCGGGAGTTCGGCAAAGGTTTCGTCCGCGCCGGCATGTGGGGGAACTGTGACCGGAGGGGTCCGCGTTGGCTTCCGTGACGGGCGGGGGCAATGATGAGGCGGCCGTCCGTTCCCCGAACGGGTGTCCGTCCCCTTCCGGGGGCGTCTTTGCCCACTGCGCCCCCACACGCCTGGGAGTCCACCTTTGTCCACTGTGTTCTCTGTGCCGCAGCAACGGGCGAGCGCCGGCCCGGCGCCGCTCTCGGTCGCCGTCGTCGGCGCCGGTCCGCGCGGCACCAGCGTCCTCGAACGCCTGTGCGCCTCGGCGCCGGAGCTGCTCGCCCCGGGCGTACGGCTGACCGTGCACGTCGTCGACCCGGCGCCGCCCGGCCCCGGGCGCGTATGGCGCACCGCGCAGTCCGAGGACCTGCTGATGAACACCGTCGCCTCCCAGGTGACCCTGTTCACGGACGAGAGCGTGAACTGCTCGGGCCCGATCCTGGCCGGGCCGAGCCTGCACGAGTGGGCGGACGGCGCGATCGGCCCCGACGACTATCCGACGCGGGCGCTGTACGGCCGGTACCTGGAGTGGGTGTTCGCGCGCACGCTGCGCCACGCGCCGCCCTCGGTGCGCGTCGAGACCCACCGGGCGCGCGCGGTCCGCCTCGACGACGCCGCGGACGGCCGGCAGCACCTCGCCCTCGACAACGGCCGTACGCTGACCGGGCTTTCGGCGGTCGTCCTGGCTCAGGGGCATCTGCCGGTACGGCCCTCCCCGGCCGTCCTGCGCGACGCCGAGCACGCCGACCGGCACGCCCTGCGGCACATACCGCCCGCCAACCCGGCCGACGTCGACCTCACCGTCATCTCCCCCGGCGAGCCGGTGCTGTTGCGCGGCCTCGGGCTCAACTTCTTCGACCACATGGCCCTGTTGACGACCGGCCGGGGCGGCAGGTACGTCCGTGAGGACGGCGTCCTGCGGTACGTGCCGTCGGGGCGGGAGCCGCGCGTGTACGCCGGGTCGCGGCGCGGGCTGCCGTACCAGGCGCGCGGCGACAACGCGAAGGGGCCCTACGGGCGGCACCTGCCCGAGGTCCTCACCCCGGAGGCCGTCTCGGCGCTGCGCAAGCGCGCGGACTCCGGGGAGGCGCCCGACTTCCTGCGCGACATATGGCCGTTGGTCGCCAAGGAGGTCGAGACCGTCTACTACACGGCGCTCGTGCGGCACCCCGACTTCGCGCCGCGCTACCTGTCCCTGCCGTACGGCGATCCCCAAGAGGCGGAACTGCTCGCGGAGTTCGGGGTGGACGAGGACGCCCGGTGGGACTGGGAGCGGGTCTCCCGGCCTTACGCCCAGCGGGAGTTCGCGCATCGCGGGGAGTGGCGTCAGTGGCTGCTCGGTTATCTGCGCGCGGACGCGGCCGAGGCGCTGCGGGGGAACGTCGACGGCCCACTGAAGGCCGCCCTCGACGTCCTGCGGGATCTGCGCAACGAGTTGCGGCTCGTCGTCGACCATCGCGGGCTGCGCGGGGACTCGCGGCGCGACCATCTCGACCGCTGGTACACGCCGTTGAACGCGTTCCTGTCCATCGGGCCGCCCCGGCGCCGCGTCGAGGAGCTGACCGCGCTGCTGGAGGCGGGGATCGTCGAGGTGCTCGGGCCCCGCCTCGAAGTGACGCGGGAGGAGGGAGCCTGGCTCGCCCGCTCCCCCGACGTGCCCGGGTCGGCGGTGCGGGTGACGACGCTGATCGAGGCGCGGCTCCCGGAGCCCGACCTCGGCCGGACCGCCGACGCGCTGCTGGCGCACCTGCGGGAGACCGGGCAGTGCCGGGCGCACGTCGTGGACGGGTACACCACCGGGGGGATCGACGTCTCCGCCCGGCCGTATCACCTGGTCGACCGGGAGGGGGTCGCCCATCCTCGGCGGTTCGCGTTCGGGGTGCCCACCGAGGGGGTGCACTGGGTGACCGCCGCGGGGGCCCGTCCCGGGGTGGACTCGGTGACGCTGTCCGACGCGGACGCGGTGGCCCGGGCGGTGCTGCGGGTGGCGGGGCAGGGGCGGGAGCAGTCGGCGGTGGGTGGCTCTGAGGTGGTACGGGTCTGAGGTGGTACGGGTCTGAGGTGGTACGGGTCTGACGTACCGGGGTGGTACGGGGGTGTACCTCTCTCGGGGTAAGCGACAGGCGGTGGGCGGTAGGCGCACCCCCTCGTGCTCAGCTCGCGTCGGTCCAGCCGAATGGGACCGTGAAGCAGCCGACGCGCGCCCCCTTCGTCCCGGGCTCGTCGTGGATCACCACGGACGCCGCCTCGCCCTGCCGGAAGGTCCAGGTGTGCGTGGCGACACCCACGCCGGAGCCCTCCTTTCCGGTGGTGAAGTCCAGCCACACCTCGTTGTCCTCGTTGACGTACTCCGGGCCCGTCCCCGGCACGTGCTGGTAGTGCCCGCCGGACGCCACCGGATCGGCCCCGCACGCCTTCTGGTGCACATGCGCGCCGAACGCGCGACCGGAGGGGAGACCACTCACCCGGAGGGTCACGACGGTGGCGCCGCCGTACGTGGTCCGCTGGACGACCTCGATCGACGCGCCCGCGGGGACGAGGTCCTGGTCGTACGTGACGGCGTCCGACGGGACGAAGGCGGTCGGCGGGGCGAAGCGGGCGTCGGCCCGCAGGACCACGTCACGGGCCGTACCGGGCGCTGCCGTGAGGGCCGCGGCGACGGCGCCCGCGCAGATGGCTGCCAGCATGGATGCTCACCATTTCCGAAGTTTCGGTCGTTTGTCTCGGTCCGGCGCGATCGCTACCCCCTTGTTCCGTTGTTAAGGGACCCGGGACTTGAGCGCCGCTCGAAACGTGCCGTTCGAGTGAACATTCCGCGCGCGTCGTACGTACCCCCCTTGGATCTTCTGTCACTCCTTGGGCGTACGCTGTATGGCTGTCATCGGGGGAGTCACGGGAGTCGTGGTGTTGGAGAGTCTGGGGTCGCTGACCGGCGGTCCATGGATCTATGCGGTGGTCGCCCTGTCCGTGCTGTTCGACGTCTTCCTGCCGGTGCTGCCGAGCGGCGTCCTCGTCATCACGGCGGCGACCGCGGCTGCCGCGGGCTCCGGCGCCGCGGTCGCCGGACAAGTACCCGAGCACGTGCCCGACATCCTCTTCCTGATGCTCTCCGCGACGACCGCGTCCGTCCTCGGCGACCTCGTCGCCTACCGCCTCGCCTGGCGCGGCGGCGCACGCCTCGACCGCGCCATCGCCCGCTCCCGCCGCCTCACCACGGCGCAGGAACGTCTCGGCGAGGCCCTCGCCCGCGGCGGCGGCCCCCTCATGATCCTCGCCCGCTTCGCCCCCGCCGGCCGCTCCGCCGTCTCCTTCCTCTCCGGCGCCGCCCACCGCCGCGTCCGCGACTTCCTCCCCTGGTCTGTCCTCGCGGGCGTCGCCTGGGCCGGCTACAGCGTGGCCCTCGGCTACTACGGCGCCCACTGGCTGGGCGCGAGCTGGCTGTCCACGGGCGTGTCGGTGGTGGCGCTGTTCGCGGCGGGGTCGGGGGCTGCGTATCTGATGAGGCCGCCGAAGGCCGGGTGAGTCCGGGGGCGCGCGGTCACCCGTAGAGCGAGCGGCCTCCCGGGCTGCCGGCCCGGAAGCGCTGCCCCATGGCGATCTCGTCGGCCACCACCGACCAGACGGTCCCGTCGTCCTGGAAGGGCAGCGGGTCCACGCCGCTCGTCTCCTCCCGGATACGCCCGACCTCGTCCTCCAGGCGCTCGAAACCGGCCTCCTCGTCGTCGCCGAACGTGAACTCCCCCAGCAGGCGCTCCACCCTGAGAGTGACATGGACCAGGGAGGAGACGTCCGTGTGGAGGGCCCGTACGGTCGCCTCGTCGGCGTCGACGGCGTACACCGTGCCGGAACCGGGGTCGAGGGCGAGGTGCGCGGCGAGCAGCCAGCCGATGACGGGCCAGTCCCCCGCGGCACCCCCGACGGGTACGACGTCCCGGACGAGGGGCAGCCGGCCCGTGCCCTCGTCGGGCGGGCGCGGCAGGAGCGTCCCGGTGGGGACGCCGACGGCCGTCAGGAGCCGGGCGCCCTCGGTGTCCGCCGCGGCGGACGGGAAGGCGGTGGTGGGCAGGGTCGCGAGCCGGTCCTCACCGAAGGCGGCGACGAGTTCGCCACGGGTGACGTCGAAAAGCACGGGTGAACTCCAAGAGGTCTGCTCCGCCGAACCCTAAGAGGTCTGCTCCGCCTCCCGGTGCGCCCCCCGCACCTCAAGGCCCGCCATCAGCTCCGCCGTGGCCGCCTCGATCGCCGCCACCGCCCGGTCGAACACCTCCTTGTTGTGCGCGGCCGGGGCGCGGAAGCCGGAGACCTTGCGGACGTACTGGAGGGCGGCGGCGTGGAAGTCCTCGCCGGTGGCGTCGTGGGAGAGGGACGGCGGGCGGAGGGTCTTGATGCTGCGGCACATGGGGCCAGTCTCCCTCTCCGGGACGATTCCCGCTGGCCCTTGGCAGGCACCGCCGCGCACGGGCATGATCACCCTCGTGGCGGCCACCGGAGACCCGGGGCCGACCGGCGAAAGGAATCACGTCATGACGTACGACAGGCTCACCGTCGCCGTCCTCGGCCCCGGCGGGGTCGGCGGACTGCTCGCCGCGCTGCTCGCGAAGGCCGGGCACCGGGTGATCTGCCTCGCGGGCGAGGACACCGCGACGGCGCTGCGCACGGACGGCATCCGCGTCCGCAGCGCGCAGTTCGGCGCCTTCACGGCCCAGGTCGAGGCGGACACGCGGCTCAGGGCCCCCGCCGACGCCGTACTGATCGCCGTCAAGCAGACGGCTCTGGACGACGCACTGGCGCGCGTCCCCGCCGAGGTGCTCGGCGACGCCCTCCTGGTGCCGTTCCTGAACGGCGTCGAACACCCCGAGGTCCTCCGCGCGCACCACCGTCCCGAGCTGGTCGCGCCCGGGGTGATCCGGGTCGAGTCCACGCGTACGGCGCCCGGGGTGATCGAGCACACGAGCCCGTTCACGGAGATCGACCTGTCCGGCGACCCCGTCGACCCGGCCCGTCTGGAGGCGCTGGCCGCCGTCCTGAACGCGGCGGGCCCGATGGCCCGGGTCCTCGACGGCGAGACGCGGGCGCTCTGGGCGAAGCTCGCGTTCCTGGCCCCCTTCGCGCTGCTCACCACGCGGTACGCCCTGCCCGTCGGCGACCTCCGCACCGCCCACCGCGACGAACTCACCGCCCTCGTCACGGAGGTCGCGGCGATCAGCACGGCCGCCGGGTCCCCCGCCGACCCCGACCGGACCCTGGCCCGCTACGACGCTCTGCCGCCCGGCATGAAGTCGTCCATGCAGCGCGACGCGGAGTCCGGCCGGCCGCTCGAACTCGACGCGATCGGCGGGGCGTTGCTGAGGGCGGCCGGGAGGTACGGGGTCGCGGCGCCGGTGGCGGAGCGGGTGGTGGGGGAGCTGGGGGCGTCGTAGCCCCTGCGGGGGACGGGTAGGGGGTGGCCTGGAAATCGCACAGGCGTACGACTACCTCGTTCGCGTGAACCCCGTGAGGAACTCGCTTCGCAAAATCGAACAGGCGTACCATTGCCGGTGTGGCTAAGACCTACGACTTTCCGAGCGACCTGCGCGCCGGTCAGGAGGAGCTGCATCAGGTCCGGGCCGAGCTGTCGGCCCTGCTGAAGCGGCTGCCCTGGTCGGTCGCGCCCCTGGACGGGTTCAGTGACACGGAGGGGTGGCGGCCCGTGGAGCGGCCGGCGTCCCCGGGGTGGACCGAGGACGAGCAGGCGGAGGTGGAGAAGCTGCGCCGCCGGGAGCACGAACTGGTGGTGTTCGTGACGGGGCACCGGTTCTGGGCGGAGGTGGAGACGGGGGAGCGGGTGGAGGCCCGTATGCGGTTGAAGCACGAGCCTCCACCCGAACCCTGAGGGTCACTTCTTGCCGAGGAAGCCCTTCATCTCCGCGATCTCGGCGTTCTGCGCCGTGATGATCGCGTCGGCCAGGGCGAGCGCGGGCGCGTACCGCCCCTTCGCCTTCTCGGTCCCGGCCATCTCGACCGCGCCCTCGTGGTGTTCGATCATCATCCGCGTGAACCGGGTGTCGAACTCGGCGCCGGACGCCTTCTCCAGCGCCGTCATGTCGGCGCCGGACATCATCCCGGCCATCCCGGAGTGCCCGGAGTGGTCCATGCCGCCCTGCTCGGGTACGGCCTCGCCCCACGCCGTGAGCCACCCGCTCATGGTCCTGATCTCCGGGTCCTGAGCCCCCTTGATCCGCTCGGCGAGCGCCTTGACCCGCGGTGCCGAGGCCCGGTCGGCGGCCAGCGCGGCCATCTCGACGGCCTGCCGGTGATGCGGGATCATCCCCTGCGCGAAGGAGACGTCCTGCGCGTTGTGCGCGCCCTCGGAGGCGCCGGCGGACCCGGAGGGCGCCGAGGCCGACGCGGACGACGAGGCCGACGTCGCCCCGCCTGCCCGCTGCCCCTCACTGTCCCCGCCGCACCCGGCGAGAAGAAGCGCGGCGGTCGCGACGACGGCGACCCGGACAGGCCGAATACGGCGAACGGTGCTGTGCATGTGTGTGAACTCCTGCGTACGGAAGGTCTGTCGGACGCGGCGGCACCCCACACCGGCGTACGGCATGGCGTGCGGGCGCCTCTAGATCCGCAGGAGTTGAAGCTCGGCGAGCGAGGGCGGGGCCCGAGCCGCCTCGGCATCACCACGGACGACGGAGCGAACGGCCTCACCGGGTACGACGACGGCGACCGGATCGGCGACGGGCCCCGCCAGTACGGGCGCCCCCATCACCTTCGCCGCGGCGCACGTCGCATCGGCATGCCGGGCATGCCCACCGCAGTGCCCGTCCCCGGCACACCCGCCGGCGCTCACATCGACATGCGTCCCGCCCCCGGCCATCACCGGAGCCGCGCCGGAAACCGCCGTCCCGCCCGTCCGCTCATGCCCCACCGCGTGCAGCCCACCGGGCGCCAGCCCATGCATGGCGAGCAGCCCCACGAGCACCCCGAGCACACACGCCAACGCCGGCCACCCCCGCAGGGGCGACCGCACGGCACACGGCTCGACTCGGGTCACGTGGGTCATCCTAGGGGGCTGCCGCGCATCCCCCGTGGGGGTACCCGGTATGTCATACCTGAGCATCCCGACGCGGGGTCCCTCAGTGCGTGCCGCAGCAGGACCCCCCACCACACCTTCCACGCCACGTTCGGCGCCGTCATCGCCCAAGGCCGCGACCACCGCGAGACGTTCCAGGAGTTCCGCCGGCTTCGACCTCTACACCGAGCGCGAGGCGCGGGCGGCGGCCGGAGCACTTCGGTGAAGCCGATCTGTACGCCGCCCACGATGGGTTGGGGGCCGAAGGACATCGAGGGCGCGTACGAGCACATCACCCCGGAGATGCGCCGTCTCCCGAATATCCCCCGAATGATCTACAGAGGCCCCTTGCTGATCATGCAAGGGGCCTCTGACCACTGTGGGCGCGGACGGTTTCGAACCGCCGACATCCTGCTTGTAAGGCAGGCGCTCTACCCCTGAGCTACGCACCCGTTCCCCGAGGCTGACGCACTCAGGACGAGTCGACAGCGTACCTTGCCGGGGGTGCTGGTCTGCAAACGCGTATCCCCCTAGGGGGTCCCCCGGGGGTTATCCCCACCCTGGATGAGGGAGGGAGCCGGATCGATGGCGGCGGCCTGCGGGCCTAGCGTCGTAGTACCGATCCGGCTCGTCTCAGGGGGACTTCGCCATGGCCCGCACCTCAGGTACTACCCGTCTCGTACTCAGCGGTGCGGTCCTCGTCGCCGTGTTCGCCACGGCCTGCTCGGACGCCTCGGAGGACACCGAGCCGGAGTCGCGGGCGTTCGACCTGAAGGGGTCGACGCTGACGATCGACTCCGGGGACACGGCGCTGGAGATCGTCGCGGCGGAGGGGAACAAGGCGGGCCGGGTGGAGGTGACGCGCTGGTTCGACGGTTCCGTGACGGTCGGCAAGGACCCGAAGCTGACCTGGTCGATGTCGGACGACGGCAAGCTGAAGCTGCGGATGAAGTGCAGCGGCCTCGTCGCGGACTGCTCCTCGCGGCACCGGGTCGAGATCCCCCGGGGCGTCGCGGTGAAGGTCGTCTCCAGCGACGGCGGCGTGAAGGTGAGCGGTGTGCGGGACGCGCTGAGCGTCAAGGCGGGCGACGGCTCCGTACGGATCACCGACACCTCGGGCCCGCTGGACCTGGACACGAACGACGGTTCGGTGCGCGCGGACGTGTCCTCGCGGACGGTCACCACGCGCTCCGGGGACGGCTCGGTCCAGCTGAACCTGTCCGTCGTACCGGACCGGATCGAGGCGAAGGCCAACGACGGGAACGTCACGATCGAGGTGCCGGAGGGGACGTACAAGGTGTCGACGAAGGTGAACGACGGCGCCACGAGGGTGTCGGTGCCGCGTGCCGACGACAGCGCGCACGAGATCACGGCCCGGGTCTCGGACGGCCACCTGACGATCCGCACCGCGAGCTGAGACACGGGCCGGGGTCCGGCGCGAACCGACCGCCCCGTGTGTTCGTCCTTGACCGGTGGGAGAATGGGAACCGGGCCAGGCAGGACGGACGACAGCGCGGGAGAGGGACGTGACGGCGACACCTTCACACGAGAGTCGACCGGACCGGCCCGCGCGGCGCGCCCTTACACCCCGTAGCTCCCTGGTACTACGCGACAGCCTCACCCTCGTCGCCGCCCTCCCCGTCCTCGCCGCTCTCGCCCTCCCCGCCGCGTTCGCCGGCGGCGGTACCCGGCGCTGGTTCGGCGGCCGGTCGGAGGGGATGCGGGTCGAGGCGCAGGCGGCGAAGGACGCGGCGGCTGCGGCGTTCTACGAACTGGACACGGCGCAGCGGGACTTGCGGATCTCGATCGAGACGATCACGGCGGTGGACGACTCCCCGGCGGCGCGCCGGGCCGTCGGCGCGTTCGAGGAGATCGGCCGCCGGATCGACGAGGTGAGCCAGCAGTACATCACCGCCGTCGACGCGCACGACCTCGACCGGGACGACCTGGAGGCGTCGGCGGCGTCGCAGGCGCGCACGCAGCTGACCCGGGCGAAGGACGAACTGGCCAAGGCCAAGCAGGACTTGGACCGCTTCGCGGGCAGCCTGGGCCCGCTGCTCGGCAAGGCGGAGACGCGGCTCGCGCGCCTCGCCCCGGCGGTGGAGCGCGCCCGCCAGGCTCTCCTCGCCGCGTCCAACGCGCTGGACGCGGTCCGGCGGACAGACCTCAAGGCGGACGACCTCGCGGCCCGACTCGCCTCTCTGGCGCCGGAGTTGACGAAGCTGAACCAGGGTGCGGGTCAGCACGGCGTGGCGGAGACGCTGGAGCGCGCGGAGCGGGTCGCGCGGGAGGCGGAGACGATCCGTACGGAGGCGGAGCGGCTGCCGGAGAAGGCCGCCGAGATCGATCACCGTCTGGTGTCGCTGCGCACCCGCGCGCAGGCGCTGACGACCCGCGCGGACCAAGTGGACCCGATCCTCAGCGAGTTGCGGCGCCGGTTCGCTGCGGCCTGCTGGCAGGACCTCCAGCGGGTGCCGGAGCAGGCCGCGGAGAACGTCCGGCAGGCGGAGGCGAAGCTGCGGGAGGCGCGCTCGGCGCGGGAGGAGCAGCGCTGGCCGGACGCGACGTCCCTGCTGTCGACGGTGCGGGCGCTGCTGAACGCGACGGACGAGTCGGTGTCGGCCGCCGGTGACCGGCTGACCAGGCTGAACGCGGTCCAGAAGGACCCGCAGCAGGAGATCGACCGGACGCGTTTCGCGATCCGTGACGCGCAGCGCCTGGCGATGACCGGCCGCACCACCCCGGACCCCCGGCACGCGCGCCCGCTGGACGAGTCGGTGGCCCGTCTGGACCGGGCGGTCGCGGGTCTGGAGGGCCGGCACCCCGACTACTGGCACTTCCTGACGGAGACGGAGGCGGTGCGGCAGTCGGTGGCGCGGGTGGTGTCGCAGATCCGCGAGGAGCGGGGCACGGCGCACTGAACCCGACGGCGCGCTGAACGCGCAGGGCCCGTCGCCCCGGAGGGTGACGGGCCCCGTCGTACCTGAGAGGGAGATCAGGTGCGGTACGCGTAGTAGTACGAGTTCGGGTACGACGCGAGGACGCTGGAGAGCGAACGCCGGTAGGTGTTCGAGGAGTGGTAGGTCAGGTAGGGCATACCGTTCGCGACGTAGGACACGATCATCGTGTGGTCCTTGGAGCCGTCCCGGTCGAAGTCGACCTGGAGGACGTCGCCGACCTGCATCTGGTAGACGTTCGCGAGCGGCGTCGAGCGCTTGGCGTTCTGGGTGAACCAGGACCACTCGTTGACGCCGACGAAGGAGTACGACTGGATCTCGTTGTTGCCGAACCACTTCGTGTAGTCGTACACGTAGCCCGGCGCGTGCTTCCAGCCGCCCGCCTTCAGGGACTGGCTGACGAAGTTGGTGCAGTCACCGCCCGCGCCCTGCCCGTTGAAGTTCGGGTAGTCGGGGTTGTAATTGCTCCAGTACTTCTCGGCGTAGGCAGCCATCGCCTTGTAGTCGTACGTCCCGCCGGTGAGGGTCTTCGGGACGGCGACGGGGTTGCGAGTGGTCGCGGCGCGCGGGGCGGCCGGGGTGTCGGTCGCGGCGGCGGCCGGCTTGACGGTGGCGACGGCGGGCGCGGCGACCTGGTTGACGGTGGTGCCGCCCTGGTCGGTCGAACGGACGCCGGAGAGCTGCCAGTTGCCGCTGTGGTCGGCCTTGAAGGTCAGCTCGTGGTGGGCCTGGAAGCCGGTGGTGTTCGGCTCCTTGGCGCTGGTCTTCTCGTAGGTGAGGACCGTGGTCTCGGTGACCTGGGCCTTGGCGGTGCGGCCGGTGACCTTGACGGTGTCGAGGCTGACGCTGGTGGCGCCCTTGCTGTACTTCTCACCGAGCTTCGCCAGCGTGTTCTTGCGCTGGGTCAGGGAGTTGAGGGTGCTGCTCTCGGTGCTGTTCTGCTTCGAGGACATCTTGACGCGCCCGGAGAAGCCCTTGGCCGTGGGCTTCCTGCGGTTGCCGTCGACGAGCGCGTCGGTGCGGTCGGTGAAGACCGCGTCGGCGAGCTTCTGGAAGGTCGCCCGGGTCTTGGCGTCCACCGTGGGGTCGCTCGGGGTGGCGGCTCCCGCCGACCAGTTCGGCAGCAGCGCGACGCCCGCGGCGACCGACGCGGCGGTCGCCGTGAGTATCGTGACGCGGCGCCGCGAGCGGCTCAATTTCCTTGACTTCACTGATAGTTCCCCTCTGGCCCGGCGGGGGAGGGATGCCGGGTAGCGGAATCCTTGCATGCCATGTGTGGCTGTTGTGAAGGGGGTTACCTTCGCTGCGGCAAGCTGTTATGAGACCGTCACTGGACGACGGTTGACCAGTCCGGGCTCTGGGCAGGATCAAGGGTTCGGAGCCGGTCGAGGGTCTCCGGGTCCTGGGCGTCCATCCAGTCCGCCAACTCCTTGAAGGACACGCACTTCACGTCCTTCTTGGTGCACATGTTCTTGATCGCCTGGTCGACGGCCTTCATGTAGATGCCGCCGTTCCAGTCCTCGAAGTGGTTGCCGATGAACATCGGCGCGCGGCTGCCGTAGTAGACCCGGTTGAAGCCCGCCATGTAGGCGTCGAGGGTCTCCTGCTGCCACTGCGGGTACTTGGCGGGGTCGCCGTTCACCTGGCCGTCGGACTGGTTGTAGAGGAAGTTGAAGTCCATCGACAGGCCCTGGTACTTGCCGCCCTCGTAGGGGAGCATCTGGAGCGGGAAGTCCCAGATGCCGTCCTTCTTGTCGGGCCAGACCTGGAACTTGCCGGGCGAGCTGGCGTCGTAGCGCCAGCCGTAGTCCTTCGCCGCCTTCAGCAGGTTGGGCTGGCCTTCGAGGCAGGGTGCCCGGCCGCCGGTGACCTCCTTGCGGAAGTCGAAGGGCAGCGGATCCATCTCCTTGAAGCCGGTGTTGGTCTTCCACTTCTCCGCGAACTCGTAGAACTGGTCGATCTCGCTCTTCCACTCGGCGACGCTCCAGTCCTTGCCGCCCTTGGCCTCGCAGAAGTGCCCGTTGAAGTGGGTGCCGATCTCGTTGCCCTCCTCCCAGGCCCGGCCGAGCTGTTCGAGGGTGGTGCGGATGTGGTCGTCGGTCGCGTAGCTGATCGCGGCGGAGCCCCGGGGGTGCTGCGGGGGCTGGTAGAGGTTCTTCTTGTCCTTCGGCAGCAGGTAGATGCCGGTCAGGAAGAACGTCATGTGCGCGTTGTACTCCTGTGCCAGGCTCCGGTAGTGCGAGAAGAGCTGGTCGTCGCCCTGGAGCGCGCCGTCCCAGGAGAAGACGACGAACTGGGGCGGTTTCTCACCGGGCTTGAGCTTCTGAGGCTTCAACTGCCCTGTCTGCGGGCCGGTGTACGACGTCGAGCCGTCCCCGAGCACCTTGGTCTTCCCGTCCCACGGCTCCTCCGTCTCCTTGACCGTCTGCTGCCCCTGGGGCCCCTCGGCGGCCGTCGGAGTGGTCCGGTCGGTGCGCGAGAGCACCAGGTATCCGCCGACGAGCGAGCTGACCACGAGCACGGCGGCCAGCGAGAGGAACCCCGAACGCCGGTTGGTGGCCGGGGACTTGGGGCGGGGTTCAGGTGCCTTGCGGCGGCGGCCCGACGGTTGCTTCATGTGCGGCTGCTCATTCTGCTGGGGGACGGGGGCGGTACGGCGGTCAGTCCGTCGGACTGGTGGCCCGCGACCAGATGCGGTACGGAACGCTGTCGCCGGCGCTCCCGGCGATGCCTTCCAGCGGCAGGGGTTCGAGGCTCTTGGTCAGGTCGATGCGGTAGACGACGACGGCCGTGGAGACCTTCTCGGCCGTGCCGACGAACCAGGACGCGGTGTCCTTCTCCGTCGTCCCGGACTTCCCGGCGCCGCTCGCCGAGGGGTGGGCGGTGCGCAGCGACTCGGTCAGCGCGTCGGTCACCTGGCCGGCCACCTCCTCGCTCATCGCCCGCTGCTTCCCGGGGATCGCGAGGTCCACCCGGGCGCCGTTGCGGGTGAGTTTGCGCACCGAGTACGGCTCGGTGTGGACGCCGCCGGCGGCGAACGTGGAGTAGCCGCTCGCCATGCGGATCGCGCTCGGCGTGGAGCTGCCCGCGGACAGGGCGGGCACCATCGCGCCGATGCTGGACGACAACAGGCCCGAGTCCTCGGCGGTCTTGCGGACCTTGTCGAGCCCGGTGTCCATGCCGAGCTGCATGAACGGCCCGTCGACACCGAGCGCGAGGGCCCGGCGCAGGCTGATCATGCCGTACGACTTCCCGCCGGCGTTCTTCGCCGCGACCGGCTTGCCGCTGCGGTCCCAGTACGGCCCCTCGGGCGTCCTGACCAGCGCGCCGTTGTTCCCGTCGTACAGGGACAGCGGGGTGACCTGTTCGACGGGGCCCTCGCGGGTCCTGCGGACGCCGTGTTCGAGCCCCGCGGCGTAGACGAACGGCTGGAACGCCGAACCGGCGGGCACCGTCGTGGCGTTGGACTCGTTGTAGCCCTGCGTACGGTGGTCGGGGCCGCCGTAGACGGCGATGATCCGTCCGTCGGCGCCGACCGAGGCGGCGCCGTAGTGGGCGGCCTTCGCGTTCTTCGGGTCGTCCTTCTGGGCCTGCTTGCGGGCCTTGGTCACCTCGGCGGTGAGCTGGGTCTCGCGGTTCTTGTCGAAGGTCGTGTAGATCTGGTAGCCGCCGAGGTCGAAGTCCTTGTCGGAGATGTTCGCGGCCTTCTTCACATAGCTGGTCGCCAACTCGACGAGGTAGTCGGTCTGTTGACCCGTGTCATAGAGCGGGTTGCGCTTGAGGGGCTCGGGGAACTCCGTGTAGGTCGCGCGCTCTTCCTTGGAGAGTTTCCCGATGTCGACCATCCGGTCGAGGATCCACTTCCAGCGCTCCTCGGAGCGCTTGTGGTTGGCGGCGCTCAGCGTCGGGTCGTACAGGCCCGCGCCCTTGAGGAGGGCGGCGAGCATCGCGCCCTCGCTGGCGTTGAGTTCGCCGACGTCCTTGCCGTAGTACGCCTGGGCCGCGCGCTGGATGCCGTACGTGCCCCGGCCGAACCAGCTGGTGTTGAGGTAGCCCTGGAGGATGTCGTCCTTGCTCATCTGGTTGTCCAGCTTGAGCGCGATCATCGCCTCGGTGAACTTGCGGCCGATCGTCTGGTCCTGGTTCAGGTAGACGTTCTTCACATACTGCTGGGTGATGGTCGATCCGCCCTGGGTATCACCCGAGCCGACGGTGCGCAGGAGGGCGCGGCTGATGCCCTTGAGGGAGATGCCGGGGTCGCTGTAGAAGCTGGCGTTCTCGGCGGCGATGACCGCGTACCGGACGTCCTCCGGGACGTCCTTGAGCGGCATGTCCTGGCGCTGGACCCAGCCGGTGCGGGCCATCGGGGCGCCGCTGGCCCAGAAGAAGACGTTGTCCTGCTGCTTGGCGTACGAGTTGAGGTCGGGTATGTCGGTGGCCGCGTAGGCGATGCCGAGGAAGACGACGCTCGCGCCGGTGCCGGCGAGGGCGGCGCCGGCCCACTGGCGCCAGGAGGGCATCCAGCGGCGCCAGCCGTCGCGGTCGGGGCGCGGGTAGGCGGGGCGCAGCCGGCGGGCGTAGGGGGCGGCGGCGCCGGCGAGGCGGCGCAGCGGGGACGGCCGGAGTTCCTTCTTGCGGGCCAGCCTGCTGGACCCGTCGGGGGACGCTCCGGCCTCGGGTATCTCCAGATCCCCGACCCGCAGTTGCATGGTCTCGTCCGCCCGGAAGGAGGCTGGGACCTTCAACTGCATGGTCTCGTCCGGCCTTCGGGGCTGCTCCCCCTCCCCCCGCCTGGTCACGACAGCGTCTCCCTCCGCATTCGTGGCTGCCGCGCGGAGGAACGCACAGAACGTACGGGGGGCTTGTGTTCACCTGGTCACGGCTGTGAAGCCCCCACGTCCCCCCAACCTCGCGGCCCACTCAAATTACCAGTGCTCTTCGCAAGTTCTCCACACGAGAAAGTGACAGAAATGAACGCAATCACTGCGTACGGCGGAAACCGGAGGGGGCGACTTCGTCACACGGGTGCTCGCACCCCATCCGTTAGCCTTCTGCCATGCCTCGTTACGAATACCGCTGCCGGACCTGCGGCGACACGTTCGAGTTGGCCCGGCCCATGGCCGAGTCCTCGGCCCCGGCCGACTGCCCCGCCGGGCATGGAGACACGGTGAAGCTCCTGTCGACAGTGGCGGTGGGAGGTACGGCGGCCACGCCGAAGCCGGCCGGGGGCGGGGGATGCTGCGGCGGAGGCTGTTGCGGATAGCGGTGAGGCGGGTGGGGTGCCCGCGCCCCTGAAGAACCGGGCGCGAGCGGCCGGCCCGCCTCTCTCACACCCCCGAGCGAACCGCCTTCAGGAACTCGCGCAGAATACGTTCACCGGCCAGGACCCCCCGTTCCGGCAGGGCCGTCACCCCCGGGCCCGTCCAGCCCGTGTCCGCCAGCTCCCCGTGCCCCGGGCGCCAGGCCCTGTCCACGGCCTCCAACAGGTCCGCGTCCAGCAGGGAGTCACCCGCGCCGAGGCTCGACTCGGCCCCCGTACGGCGCAGTACCTCACGGACCGCCGCACTCTTGGTCAGCGGCCTGGGCACCACGTAGATCTTGCGGCCCTGGAGCGAGACCCCCCAGCCCAGCCCCTCCGCCCACGCGGCGAGTTCCTTGACCCACTCCTCCGGCAGCAGTTCGCGTTCCACCACCAGGTAGGAGAAGAGGTCCTCGGCGACGCGCAGCTTGCGCAGCCACACCGGGTCGGCGTTCGCGGCCAGATGCGCCTGGATCTCCTCGTGCGGGGCGCACTCGGCGGCGAGGCGGGAGGCCACCGCCGCCTGCCAGTCGGCGTCGCTCACGCCGTCCACCAGGATGTGCCCCCCGTTCGCGCAGATCGCGAACTTGGGCGCGGGGCCGGGCAGGTTGATGCGGAGGTACTGCTTGCGCGTCCGTGTCGTCGTGGGGACGAAGACCGCCGCGTCGCCCAGGTCGGCGAGCAGCTGGGATGCCGTCTCCGTCATGAACGACAGCGGGCGCGCCTCGTGGACCTCCACGCACAGCAGGCGGGGCGCACGCGCGTCCGGCATCGTGAGCGCGAGGGCGGACGGCGAGTAGATGAGCGTACGGTCGAGGTCGCTGGCGACGAGTACCGGCATCAGACGGTCACCGCCTTCCCGTCGGCGCCGGTGGCGCCGCGCGTGTACTGGGGGTGGATCAACCCGACGCAGGTGTACGGGAGTCCGGCGACCTCCTCGACGGGTACGCCCCGCTGCTCGGCGAGCAGCCGGACATGCCGGAGGTCGTCACCGGCCCCCGCGCGGGCGAGGATCTTCCACGGCACCCGGCGCAGCAGCACCCGCGTCGTCTCCCCCACCCCCGGCTTCACGAGGTTGACGTCATGGATGCCGTACTCCTCGCTGATCCGCTCGACGGCGGCCCACCCTTCCCAGGTCGGCGTACGGTCACTGGCGAGCAGCTCCTTGACGGCGGCGTCGACAGACTCCCCCACCTCGGCGAACCGGGCGCGGACCGCGTCCAGGAACGCGACGGAGACGTCGGCCCCGGCCAACTCCCGGTAGAACTTGGCCCCGTGGAAGTCGTCCGGCCCCACCAGGTCCGCGCGCAGCACAGTTCGCGAAATCAGCCCGGACACCGTCGAGTTGAGGCAGGCGGAGGGGATGAGGAAGTCCTCGCGCGTGCCGTACGTCCGGACGCAGGAGCCGGGGTCGGCGAGAACGGCGATCTCGGGGTCGAACCCGGGAGCGCCCCCCGCCTCCTCGAACTCCCGGATCGCGGCGGCGAGTTCGCGTGTGATCGCGCCCTTGCCGGTCCATCCGTCGACGAACACGACGTCGGCGGGGTCGTGGTGCTCGGCCAGCCAGCGCAGCGCGTTCGCGTCGATGCCCCGGCCGCGCACGATCGACACGGCGTAGTGGGGCAGGTCGAGGCCGTGCCGGTGCTGGGCCCAGCGGCGCATGAGGACGCCGACGGGGGTGCCGGCGCGGGCCAGCGAGACGAGTACCGGGTGCGGTGAGCGTTCCGCGAGGACGGTTTCCGTCACCACGCCGACCGCCTGTGCGAGGCGCTCCGCCGATTCCGTGAGCGCGGCCTGGAACAGCGCCTGGTACTGCTCGGTCGGCTGGTACTCGATCGGCAGGGACTCCGCGTAGTGGGCGCCGCCGCTCTGCACGGCCTCCTCGCGTTCCTCCGTCGGCGCTTCCAGCGTGACGTCCGAGAGGTCCTGGAGGAGCCAGCCGACCTCGTCCGGGGCGTACGAGGAGAAGGCGGGGCCTCTGAGGGGGTCGGGCAGCATGCGGGGCCTTCCGGGCAGGTAGGACGGGATCACCGCGAGGATCACTTGCGGGGTGTGCTCGGCGAGTTGGGCCAACAGGCCGTCGGGGGCGTGGAGTTCGGGGGTGTCCGCGGTGGAGTCGACGATCACGAGAACCGCGTCGAAGCCGGCGCCGGCGATGTTGTAGACGTACCGGTCGCCCGGGCCGTCCGCCGGGTTGTCGTGGGCGGGGAAGGTGAGGCGGGTGCGGATGGCATACGCCGGGTCGTCGACGGCGAGGACCGGGGAGCGGGTCGTCGTCGAGTAGCGGACCTCGGCGTCGGCTATGTGCTCCAGTTCGTGGGCGAGGCGGAGGGGGGCGTACATCAGCTCTTCGAAGCCGAGGACGTGGACACGGCGGGCATTGGCGGGGAGTGCCTCTGCGAGGCGGGCCGCCATCTCGGGGAGGGCCGCGTCCAGTTGTATTCGGTGGTGGGCGGTGAAGCCGTGACGGCCGCCGTCGGGGAGAGCGAGAGGCCAGTTGAGTTCGACGCGGTTGTATTTCGGCTGCGGGCCGGTGGGGGCTGGTCGCGCAGTTCCCCGCGCCCCTAGGGGGTTGATGCCGGCGGCGATCGATTCGTACCGGCCCACCAGTTCCTGTCCCCTCGCCAGCACCCCCTCCGGCAGTCTCACCGTTCCCGATGCCGCCGCCACGAGATCCACCCGCGCGCCGATCTCCTCCGCGAACGCGGAAAGCCGCCCGGCGTCCGCCGGGGACCTCATGTCCACCAGCGTCACCACCACATACCGCCCCCGGGGATACCGCTCATGCAGGTCCCGGATCGTGTTCATGATCGTGTTGCCCGTCGAGAACTCGTCGTCGACCAGCACCAACGGCCCGTCCCCGCGCAGCAGTTCCCCGTCCTCCGGCAACAGCAGGTGCGACGTAGCGTGCGAGTGCGCCTCCTCGAACCCCCCGGCCCGCGCCACCCCCTCCACCGGCCGCCGGGTCGAGTGCAGGTAGGTCACGTCGCCGACGCCGTCCGCGACGGAGTGGCCGAGCCCCGTCGCCGTCTCCGCGTACCCCAGCACCACCGCCGACTCCGCGTCGGTGCCCAGGAGTTCGCGCACCCGGCGGCCGAGGGCGAAGCCGTGGCCGTACACGACGGACGGGAGCTGCGGTACGTGTTTGCCGAGGACGTTGGAGACCAGGAGGTGCGCGCGCTTGGGGTTGCGGCGCAGGGCGAGGCCCAGCATGTCCGGCAGCACCGCGTCCCCGGCGAGTTCCACGCCGAGCCGTTCGGACACCCAACCGCCGGACCAGACCGCGTCGTTCACATCGCTCCTCATGACGTCACCGAAAGACAGCACCGAGACACAGCCCCGGGCTCAGGCGGGGATACCGGCCGCGAGCAGATCGACGAACCCGACGTCCTCACGGGCCACGCCGAAGACCTCGGCGCGCAGCATCGTGCGCTCGGCCCAGGCGCGGTGCGGCTTCACCTCGTTCATCTTGTTCGTGTACGCCGAGCGCAGGACGCCCCCGCCGCCGCGCTCGGGCCGCAGGATGTCGGCCGCGTCGCTGTACTCCTCGTGGCTGACGACGGACAGCGCGTGGACGGCCGGGACGTGCGAGGGGTGGATGCAGGTCTTGCCGAGGAGGCCGTTCGCGTGGTCGAGGGAGATCTCGCGCAGCAGCCCGTCCATCGCGTGCTCGATGAGGCGTTCGCGCAGCTCGACGGCCTCGACTTCGAGGAAGGGGCTGGTGCGCAGCTGCGGTTTGAACATCCGCTGGGGGACGCGGAAGTACTCCCAGACGGGGCCGGTGACGGTGAAGCCCGTGCCGTCCGCGCGGCCGAGCATGTTGACGACGTCGGCGATGACGGACGCGACGATCTGGACGTCGTACGCGGTCATGTCGGGGGCGCGGCGCAGGCCGTAGGAGGAGCAGAAGTCGGTGACGCCGAGGCGCAGCGCGAGGACGCGGTCGCGGTACTTGTCGACGGCGCGGGCGATGCCCTCCAGGGCCTCGACGCGGGTCTCGCGGTACATCAGCTCGGGGGTCTCCAGGACCGGCATCCCGAACAGGCGCTGTCCACTGGCGAGTTCGGCGGCGGTGAGGGCCTCAAGGAACGCCGTGCCGCGCTCCTCGGTGAACTTGGGGAACACGAACCCGCTGAGCAGGGAGACACTGGAGCCGAGGCGGCGGACGAGGTCGGGGATCTGGTCGGCCGTACGGACCCGGATGAACAGGAGGGGGAGTTCCTCGGGGCGGGTCGCGAGGTCGGCGAACTGGCGGACGAGGTTCTCCTCGCCGGCCGGGACGTCCTCGTCGCCGATGGAGTCCTCCAGGCACAGGACCATGGAGACGACGCCCTGGGCGGCCTGCTTGATCACGTCGTCCGCGAGGCGGGGGCGGGTCGCGGGGCTGTAGAGCGTGGCGCCGAGGGCCGCCGACAGGAGGCGGGCCGGGGAGTCCGTACCGAACGCGCAGGGTTCCTGGTGGAAGAGGCGCCGGCGCTCCTGCGGGGCGATGTGCCCGAAATGACGCATGTCTACCCCCGTGACGGACGGCGAGCCCGGTGGATTCCGTGAAAACAAGTGACCGGTAATAGTACGTACCGATCGGTTCAAAAGTTCCCGCCGGGAATGAATTTCTGGTAACGCCACCGGGCACCTCCCGATGGACTCCACGCCTCGGTTGTCCTGCTCAGCGGCGAGAGGGCAGGATGACGCCATGACGCACGCGATGCTGAAGGGGTCGAACGTCCCGCTCGAAGCCACCACGGTGCGCGCCGTGCTGCGCTGGACCCCCGGGCAGGGTGTGCCGAACGTCGACGCCTCCGCTCTCCTCCTGGGTTCCGACGGCCGCGTGCGCTCCGACGAGGACTTCGTCTTCTACAACCAGCCACGCCACCCCTCCGGCAAGGTCTGGCGGCTCGGCCAGAAGCGGACCGCCGACGCCCTCACGGACACCATCCAGACCGACCTCGCCGGTGTCGAGTCCGTCGTCAGCCAGATCCTGCTCGTCGCCTCAGCCGACGGGGTCACCTTCGACCACGTCCGGTCCCTCCAGATCGCGCTGTACGACGCGAACCGCGCCGACTCCGACCCCATCGCCGTCTTCGACGTACGGCCCGAGACCGGCGAGGAGACGGCCCTCATCTGCGGCGAGCTCTACCGCCGGGGCGACGGCTGGAAGTTCCGCGCGATCGGCGAGGGCTACTCGAACGGTCTTGAGGGCCTCGCCGTCAACTACGGCATCTCGGTGGACGAGTCGGAGGCCGAGACCCCCGAGACCCCCGAGAGCTCCGAGAACCCGGAGACCCCAGCCCACGAGGAGCCCCCCGCGAGCCCCCAGACCTTCTCCCAGCCGCTGCCGCCCGAGCAGCCGACGACGACTCCCCCGCGGCAGCCGGCGTACGGCTACCCGGCGTCCCTCCCGACGTACGGCCAGGCGGCGCCCGCGTACGGCTACCCGCAGGAGGAGTTCCGGATGCCGCCGCAGGGGCCGCAGTTCATCGGGCGGTAGCTCTCAGAAGCAGTCCTTGAGGCGGAGGGGTATCACTTCTCCGCCTTCGCCTTGTACCCCCGCCCCCACTGGAGCCCCCACCCGTACAGCCGGTCCAGCTCCGCCTGGAACCCGTACACGAACCGCACCTCGCGGCGCACCATCAGCTCCCCCTTGACGTTCTCGATCATCACGACCGCGCAGGACCGCGCCTGGGGGTGCCGTTCGTCGAGCCCGACCTCTATGCGGGGGCCGTTGCTCGGGTAGAGCGTGACCATCGCGTGGGTACGGTCGAACGCCGGCGTCTGGTCGTAGATGTAGACGAACACCAGCAGCCGCTTGATGTTCTCGCGGTGGTCGAGGTTGACGTACATCGTCTCCCCCGACGCCGACCCGAACCGGTCGTCCCCGCTGAGTTTGACGTACGGCGCGTCGTTGACGTCCCCGAGCAGCCCGCCCAGCGGCTGTACGACGCCCTTGGAGCCGTCGGCGAGCTCGTAGAGGCAGCCCAGGTCGAGGTCGACGTTGACCATGGACTGGCTGTGCCCGACGACCTCCGGGGGCTTGAGCGCCTTGAAGGGGTGGCGCAGGAGGCTCTCGCGCTGCATGCCGCCGAAGTCGGAGGTCCGCATCCGCCAGGTCAGGTTGACGCGGAGGTTGCCGCTGGCCGCGCCCTGCTTCGTCAGCGAGACCTGCGGGTGCCGTTTGCTCAGCTCGATCGCGTTGCTCGCGGCGCTGCCCGAGTCGAAGTCGGCCGCGCGGCTGCCCAGCAGGCCGTCGAAGAAGCCCATCTCCCGCCCCATGTCCCTCTCGTAGAACCCCGCGTCGGTGAAATGCCCGGCGGGGCGGCCGTGTTGAACAGCCGCCCCGCCAAGTAGCTTTCCTCATCCGGAAGCTGATCACACTCCGGTCCACATGTCAGACGCGTATGTCAGACGCCGGAGGAGACCTCCGCCTTCGCGTCGTCAGACCCCTCTTTTCCCTCGGCCGCCGCCAGCGCGCGGTTGCGGCGGACGGAGGACCAGAAGGACCAGGCGATCAGCAGGACGCCGATGGAGCCGGTGATGACCTCGTGGATCTCGTACTGGATGGTGACCATCAGCAGCACCGCGAGCGCGCCGATCGCGTAGTGCGCGCCGTGCTCCAGGTAGACGTAGTCGTCGAGGGTGCCCTGCCGGACCAGGTAGACGGTCAGGGACCGGACGTACATGGCGCCGACGCCGAGGCCGACGGCCATCAGGACGATGTCGTTGGTGATGGCGAAGGCGCCGATCACGCCGTCGAAGGAGAACGACGCGTCGAGGACCTCCAGGTAGAGGAACATGAAGAACGCGGCGCGGCCGGCGAGCAGGATGACCGGCTTCTGCTTGCCCGCGCGCTTGGCCTCTTCCTCCGCCTCGTGCTCCCGCTCCTCCTCTTCTTCGAGCTTGCCCTCGAAGTAGCCGGAGAGGCCGCCGACCACGAGGTACGTGATCAGGCCGAGGATGCCGGAGAGCAGGACCGTCTCGGTCTTGTCGACGTGTCCGCCGCCGTGGATGTGGGCGTTGGGGGCGACCGTGAACGCGGCGATCAGCAGGACACCGAGCGCGATGCAGACCGACAGCATGTCGACCTTGCCGAGCTTGGCGAGCGGGCGCTCGATCCAGCCGAGCCACTTGATGTCCCGGTCCTCGAAGATGAAGTCGAGGAAGATCATCAGCAGGAACATGCCACCGAAGGCGGCGATCGACGCGTGCGCGTCGGTCACCAGCTCCTGGTAGCGGGTCTTGTCGCTGAGGGCGAGGTCGACGGCCTCGATCGGCCCCAGCTTGGCGCTGATGGCGACGATCACGACCGGGAAGACCAGACGCATGCCGAACACCGCGATGAGCACACCGACGGTGAGGAAGATGCGCTGCCAGAAGGCGTTCATCTTCTTCAGGATCCCGGCGTTGACCACCGCGTTGTCGAACGACAGGGAGATCTCGAGGATGGACAGGATCGCCACGACGCCGAGGCCGGTCCATCCGTCGTAGAGGACCCCGACGGCCAGGCCGAGCGCGGTGACCGCGAACGACCAGCCAAAGGTTTTCAGAAGCACTGGCTACCCAATCCGTAGGTACGGGTCTCCCCCGCGCCGTACTCGGCTTTACGAAACGTTGACTCCGAAGTCTAGAGCGATGCCCCGCAAACCCGACGCGTACCCCTGTCCGACCGCACGGAACTTCCACTCCCCCTGGTAGCGGTAGAGCTCGCCGAAGATCATCGCGGTCTCCGTGGAGGCGTCCTCGGAGAGGTCGTAGCGGGCGAGTTCCTGGCCGTCGGCCTGGTTGACGACGCGGATGAACGCGTTCGCGACCTGGCCGAAGGTCTGGCCGCGCTCGTCGGCCTGGTGGATCGAGACCGGGAAGACGATCTTGTCGCAGTGGGCGGGGACCTTGGAGAGGTCGACGATCAGCGACTCGTCGTCGCCGTCGCCCTCGCCGGTCAGGTTGTCGCCGGTGTGCTCGACCGAGCCGTCCGGGCTCTTCAGCTGGTTGTAGAAGACGAACCACTCGTCGCCCAGGACCCGGCCGCTGTTGCACAGCAGGGCGCTGGCGTCGAGGTCGAAGGGTGCGCCGGTGGTGGAGCGCGCGTCCCAGCCGAGCCCGACCAGCACTTGCGTGAGGTTCGGAGCGGCCTTGGACAGGGAGACGTTTCCTCCCTTGGCGAGCGTGACGCCCATGTTGCTGTCCTCCCCTGGTGGTGCCTCTGCTGGTTGTCCTGCGCGCCCGGCACCGCCCCTAAACGGGAGCGGGGCCGGGAACGTGGGAGCGGGGCGTCAGACGTTGACGCCGAAGTCCTGGGCGATGCCGCGCAGGCCCGAGGCGTAGCCCTGGCCGATGGCGCGGAACTTCCACTCCGCGCCGTGCCGGTACAGCTCGCCGAAGACCATCGCGGTCTCCGTCGACGCGTCCTCGGAGAGGTCGTAGCGGGCGATCTCGGCCTCGCCCGCCTGGTTCACGACGCGGATGAAGGCGTTGCGGACCTGGCCGAAGGACTGCTGGCGGTTCTCGGCGTCGTAGATCGAGACCGGGAAGACGATCTTGTCGACGTCGGCGGGGACGCCGGCGAGGTTGACCTTGATCTGCTCGTCGTCGCCCTCGCCCTCACCGGTGATGTTGTCGCCGGTGTGCTCGACCGAGCCGTCCGGGCTCTTGAGGTTGTTGAAGAAGACGAAGTTCGCGTCGCTGGCGACCTTGCCGGACGAGTCCACCAGCAGGGCGCTGGCGTCCAGGTCGAAGTCGGTGCCGGTCGTGGTGCGGACGTCCCACCCCAGACCGACGATGACCGCGGTCAGGCCCGGGGCCTCCTTGGTCAGCGAGACATTGCCGCCCTTGCTGAGGCTGACTCCCACGAGTCCTCCCTTGGATTCCCGGGGCGGGGAGCCCCGTCGTACGTCGGATATGCCGGATCAACGATCCGATCCTAGTGACGGGTTCCCGCACCCCGCAGGCCCTGGCCCGGAAGAAATCACAGGGTGTCGAGGGCCTTGACGTACTCGCCGAGGTCCCGGGCGTCCGGGAGCGCGTTGACGACCGTCCAGCGGACGATGCCGTCCTTGTCGATGACGAACGTGCCGCGCACCGCGCAGCCCTTGTCCTCCGCGAAGACGCCGTACGCGCGCGAGACCTCGCCGTGCGGCCAGAAGTCGCTGAGCAGGGGGTACTCAAGCCCCTCCTGCTCCCCGAACACCCGCAGCGTGTGGATGGAGTCGTTGGACACGGCCAGCACCTGCGTGTCCCGGTCCTCGAACCTCGGCAGGTTGTCCCTGACCTCGCACAGCTCCCCGGTGCACACGCCGGTGAACGCGAAGGGGTAGAAGAGCAGCACGACGTTCTTGCTCCCCCGGAAGTCGGAGAGCCTCACGGTCGCGCCGTGATTGTCCTTGAGCTCGAAGTCCGGAGCCTTCTCGCCGACCTGGATCGCCATCGGGATCTTTCCCTTCGGTGGGCTGTTCGGGGGATCACAGCGTACGGGGGGAGGGGGTGGGGGGAAGGGAGCGGGGGGTTCCGGGCGGGCCCGCGGCAACGGGGCCGCGGAGCGGGGCGGGGGGCAGGAGGGGGCGCGAGGGGGGGCGGGCCGCGGGGGTACGGGCCAGGGCGCAAAGGGGGCGGGCCGCGGGGGGACAGGCCAGGGCACGAGCGAGAGGCAGGCCCCGAGGGGGACAGGCCAGGGCACGAGCGAGAGGCAGGCCGCGAGGGGGGCGTGCGGCACACGTGAAGCGCCGGGGACCGGCAGAACGCCCGCTGCTCAGCGGGGCTCGGCCACCCGGTGCAGCCCCGGCGGCGCGGCGGCCACCCGGGCGGAGCGGCTCAGCCGCTGGGGGTGCGCGGCAGCTCAGCCGCCGTGTGGGGTGCGCGGCAGCCCTGCTGCGTCCCCGGCAGGGCCTTCTTCGGGGACCGGCGGGACGTCATCCCCGTCGTCCGGCAGGGCCGCGTTGGGCTCCGGCAGGTCTGCGCCGCCCGGCTGGGCCCCGGTGGGGTGCGGGTGGCGGCGCGGAGTCCCGTGTCGTCCTGCGATGCCCTGATCACCCGGCGAGGTGACACAAGGGCGTCGGGCGGGGTTGGGGGGCTCTGCGAGGGGCCCCAGCGCCTGGGGCGGGGCCGTGGGGCCGGGCCCGTGGGGCGGAGCTATGGAGCCAGACCCGTGGGGCAGGGCCACGGAGCCAGACCCGTGGGCCGGGGCCATGGGGCCGAGCCCGTGGGGCGGGGCCATAGGCCAAGCTCGTGGGGCGGAGCCGTGAGGCCGGGCCCGTGGGGCGGGCGGGATGCGGGTGCGGTTTTTGGGCCGGGTCTCCCCCGGAGGGTGCCGCACCCGCTTCCGTCAGCTGGAGGCGAGGCTCAGCGCTTGGCGCCCTTCGGGGGCAGGAGGCGGGTCGCCACCCAGTCCTTGCCCGCGTTGACGCTCTTGGACTGCGACAGTCCGGCCGTCTGCGCGGCGTCGTTGATGTCGCTGGGCTCGATGTAGCCGTCCCGTCCGGTCTTCGGGGTGAGGAGCAGGATCGTCCCGGCCTCCTCCAGGTACCCGATGGCGTCGACGAGCGCGTCCGTGAGGTCGCCGTCCTCGTCACGGAACCAGAGGACGACGGCATCGGCCACGTCGTCGTAGTCCTCGTCCACCAATTCGGCGCCGGTGGCTTCCTCGATGGCCTCGCGGAGCTCCTGGTCTACGTCCTCGTCGTAGCCGATCTCCTGGACCACCTGGGCGGGCTGGAAACCCAGCCGTACGGCCAGGCTCGTCTCCGCGTGGTCCGCGGTCGCGCTCACGGTCTGCCTCCTGATCATGTTCTTTCGATGACAACTCGGCCACGCGTACGCGCGTGGTGTTGGCCGTAGTCCACACGGGCGGGGCGGATCGCGCAAGTACCCGGCGGTTCGGACCGCCTAAACGGTGACGATCCGGGCCGTGTCGCCGCAACTCCCGTCAAGGTTTCCACGGCAAAGGTGACACACACCACACCTTTCTGCCCTGTTTGCGCGTTTGGAAATCGCGTACCCGCAGAAGGTGACGTTTGACGCCCCGAGGTACACGATGGGGAACGGTGCAGCAGGCATCCCGAAACGTGCGGCTCCCGGGGTCTTCACGGCCCCTCGGCAGCCCTTCGACAGGTAAGGAACAGCGTGGCTTCCGGATCCGATCGCAATCCGATCATCATTGGCGGCCTTCCGAGTCAGGTTCCTGACTTCGACCCCGAGGAAACACGGGAGTGGCTCGACTCCCTCGACGCCGCCATCGACGAGCGGGGCCGCGAACGCGCCCGCTACCTGATGCTCAGGCTCATCGAGCGGGCCCGCGAGAAGCGCGTCGCCGTCCCCGAGATGCGCAGCACGGACTACGTCAACACGATCCCCACCAAGAGCGAGCCGTTCTTCCCGGGCAACGAGGAGATCGAGCGCAAGATCCTCAACGCGACCCGCTGGAACGCGGCCGTGATGGTGTCGCGCGCCCAGCGCCCCGGCATCGGCGTCGGCGGCCACATCGCGACGTTCGCGTCCTCCGCGTCCCTGTACGACGTCGGCTTCAACCACTTCTTCCGCGGCAAGGACGAGGGCGACGGCGGCGACCAGGTCTTCTTCCAGGGCCACGCCTCCCCCGGCATCTACGCCCGCGCGTTCCTCCTCGACCGCCTGACCGAGCAGCACCTCGACGCGTTCCGCCAGGAGAAGTCCCGCGCCCCGTACGGCCTTTCGTCGTACCCGCACCCGCGTCTGATGCCGGACTTCTGGGAGTTCCCGACCGTCTCGATGGGCCTCGGCCCGATCGGCGCGATCTACCAGGCCCGCATGAACCGGTACATGCACGCCCGCGAGATCGCCGACACCTCGAAGTCCCACGTCTGGGCGTTCCTCGGCGACGGCGAGATGGACGAGCCGGAGTCGCTGGGCCAGTTGACGATCGCCGCCCGCGAGGGCCTCGACAACCTGACCTTCGTCGTCAACTGCAACCTCCAGCGCCTCGACGGGCCCGTGCGCGGCAACGGCAAGGTGATCCAGGAGCTGGAGTCCGTCTTCCGGGGCGCCGGCTGGAACGTCATCAAGCTGATCTGGGACCGCAGTTGGGACCCGCTGCTCGCGCAGGACCGCGACGGCATCCTCGTCAACCGGATGAACACGACGCCGGACGGCCAGTACCAGACGTACGCCACCGAGTCGGGCGCCTACATCCGCGACCACTTCTTCGGCGACGACCAGCGGCTGCGCGCGATGGTCGAGGGCATGACGGACGACCAGATCCTGCACCTCGGGCGCGGCGGGCACGACCACAAGAAGATCTACGCCGCGTTCAAGGCGGCCGTCGAGCACAAGGGGCAGCCGACGGTCATCCTGGCGAAGACGGTCAAGGGCTGGACCCTCGGCCCCAACTTCGAGGGCCGCAACGCGACCCACCAGATGAAGAAGCTGACGGTCGCCGATCTCAAGGGCTTCCGCGACCGCCTCCATCTCCCCATCTCCGACCAGCAGTTGGAGTCCGGCCTGCCGCCGTACTACCACCCGGGGCGGGACTCGGAGGAGATCCAGTACATGCACGACCGGCGCACGTCGCTGGGCGGGTACGTCCCGACGCGCGTCGTGCGCGCCAAGCCGCTCGCGCTGCCGGACGACAAGGCGTACGCGACCGTGAAGAAGGGCACCGGCCAGCAGTCCATCGCCACCACCATGGCGTTCGTCCGGCTGCTCAAGGACCTCATGCGGGACAAGGAGTTGGGCCGCCGCTTCGTCCTCATCGCGCCCGACGAGTACCGCACGTTCGGCATGGACTCCTTCTTCCCGAGCGCGAAGATCTACAACCCGCTCGGCCAGCAGTACGAGTCCGTCGACCGTGAACTCCTGCTCGCCTACAAGGAGTCGCCGACCGGGCAGATGCTCCACGACGGCATCTCCGAGGCGGGCTGCACGGCGTCCCTGATCGCGGCGGGTTCGGCCTACGCCACCCACGGCGAACCCCTCATCCCCGTGTACGTCTTCTACTCGATGTTCGGATTCCAGCGCACCGGCGACCAGTTCTGGCAGATGTCGGACCAACTCGCCCGCGGATTCGTCCTCGGCGCGACCGCCGGGCGCACGACCCTGACCGGCGAGGGCCTCCAACACGCCGACGGCCACTCCCAGTTGCTCGCCTCGACCAACCCCGGGTGTGTCGCCTACGACCCCGCGTACGGCTACGAGATCGCCCACATCGTCCAGGACGGGCTCCGCCGTATGTACGGCCCCGACAGCGAGGACGTCTTCTACTACCTCACCGTCTACAACGAGCCCCTCCAGCACCCGGCGGAGCCTTCCGACGTCGACGTCGAGGGCATCCTCAAGGGCATCCACCGCGTCTCCTCCGGCACGGCGGGCTCAACTCCGGCCCAGATCCTCGCCTCCGGCGTGGCCGTCCCCTGGGCATTGGAAGCCCAGCGCATCCTCGCCGAGGAGTGGGACGTCCGCGCCGACGTCTGGTCGGCCACGTCCTGGAACGAACTGCGCCGCGAGGCCGTCGACGTCGAACGCCGCAACCTCCTGCACCCCGAGGAGGACGCCCGCGTCCCCTACATCACCCGCAAACTCTCCGGCTCCGAAGGCCCGTTCATCGCCGTCTCCGACTGGATGCGCTCGGTCCCCGACCAGATCTCCCGCTGGATCCCCGGCACGTACCAGTCCCTGGGCGCGGACGGCTTCGGCTTCGCGGACACGCGGGGGGCGGCGCGGCGGTTCTTCCACATCGACGCGCAGTCGATCGTGCTGGGGGTCCTCACGGAGCTGGCGAAGGAGGGGAAGGTGGAGCGGTCGGCGTTGAAGCAGGCGATCGAGCGGTACCAGCTCCTCGACGTGGCCGCGGCCGACCCCGGTGCGGCGGGGGGCGACGCGTAGGGGCGTGAACCGGGGAACGGGGTCCTACATCCACCCGTTCCCCGGCGTCCCGGCGAGCCACAGCACCGCGAGCACGGTGTCCAGCCCGCCCAGAATCACCGCGACGAGCGGCGCGACGGCCCTGGAGGCCCACCGCCGCCCCATCGCCAGCCACCCGCACACCATGGCCACCGGCCCCAGCACGATCCCGAGCACGAAGAACCCGGCAACCGCGCACACCACCCCCGCGATCCCGAGCGTCACACGATCCGGCCCACTCCGTGACCCCATCCGGCCACGTGAGCGAGGGTATTTGCGTGCCCCGTGCCCAAACCCCGACATGGTCAACTCCCTTGTCTGTGGGGTCGCTTCACGGGAACGGGTACCCGCCGAGTCCGATTCACACCTGCCGTGCAGCTCCTTGCGGCCACACGACATCGACCGGCACGCCGGCCTTCCGCGCCTCCACCACGGTGTCAGCGGTACCGCCACCCTTCCCCCTGGGCGGCACCCCGTCCCAGACGGCGACAAGCCGCTCGGCCCGCTGGACGAGCACGGCGTTGGCGGCCTCGTACGCACGGCGGTCGGCGGTCTCGTACGGCAGCACCAGAACCTCGTCGGCGGCCTCGACGAGCCGGTCGAAGCGCGCCGCGTGGTCGGGCTTGACCTTGTTCGCGCGGTAGTCCTGGGACGGCACGACAACGACAAGCCGCCCACCGAGAGCGAGCACGACCTCGGCGAACAAGGAATCCGCCCCCTTGGCAATACACGAAACCCCAACAAGCTCCCCACCCTCGGCGTACCCCTTGAGCAACTCCCCCAGCGCGTCCCGCACCAACGGCACACTCACCTCGGTCAGATCCATGTGCCCGGTCACCGCGATCGTGGTCATGCCGCTCCCTCAACTCGCCAGAACTTCACGGATTCTCGCCCGCGCCTCGCCCACCGCGTGCGATGCCGAACGGCCCACCGTGTACGGGTACAGCTTGCCGAGATGGTCGCGTACACGGTCCGACCGGGTCCGATGAGCGGCATCGACAGCCCGATGAGTGTGCTCGACCGCCACTGCCACATCGCCCATCAGGAAGTGGCACTCCGCCAGTCCGATGAGGTCGAGGGCATGGCTGCGTCCCGCGCCGGGTCCACGGTTCGCCAGCGCGCCACGGATGTGTTCAGCGGCGGTTTCCGCATGCTGCCGGGGATCGTCGCGTGCCATGTCCAACAGACGGCCACCGGTGACACCGGACAGTTCGGCTTCGTCGAAGTACGCGATCCAGTACGGCTCTTCGTCCGAGTCCGCGTCGGCAAGCGCCTCGGCGGCCTCTCCTGTCGCCCGCCGGAACGCCGACACACGGCCCAGCGCCGCGTACGCCCATGCCTCGCGTGTATGAAGCATGGCGCGCACACGCGGGCCTGCCGCCTTGCTCGCGCCTTTCTGCGCAAAGTGCACAAGCTCCAGGGCGTCTTGCGGACGGTCCCGGCACAACATCTGCCGGGCCATGCCCGCCAGGACGTTCGCGCCGAACGCGGTGTCACCCGCCGCATGGGCCGCGCGCAGCGCCAACAGGTAATAGTCCTGGGCAAGTTTCTGGAGGCCGGAGTCCCACGTCATGGTCGCGGCGGTGCCACCCAGGTGTGCCATGACCTGGAAAAGACTTCGCTCGATGTCCGGCGCCTGGTGCTCCTCCAGATGTCCGGCCACCTCGTTGAGCTGGCCGATGACGGCTTTACGGCGCAGGCCACCGCCAAACCGGTGGTCCCAGGCTCTGAATGCCCGTGCCGTTGCCGCGAGTTCACTCACCTCACCTCGTCCGACACGGCCTCGGTGACGCCCGGCGGCAGTCGCCGACGCGGGTTGCGGGCTCAGCCAGCCCTCCAGCGAGTCGAGAAGGGAAGCCCCGGACAAGGTGGTGCCGGTCAGAGCGCCTATGGCGGCACGGCGGTCCATGACGAGATCACTCCTGGTCATGTCGGAAGCCAGATGCACGGTTGCTTCAGGGAGCCATAAAACGCCGTCGGGTGACTGTGCAGTCGGGGGTGCCGGAGAAGCTGGCATATCGGGCTGCTTCTCCCAAGGACGGTCGGCAAGTCCGACCATGCGCCCGGGAATTCGCAACCCGTCAGCGATCCGGCAGATCACGTCGAAGCTGGTGACCTGCTGCTGCCCACTGATGATCGTGGAAACCTTCCCCGGGGTAAGCCCGCAGGCTGCCGCGATGCGGTTCTGGGACAAGCCGCCCCACTTCTTGACGAGCGAGAAGACCGCAGCGAAGTCGTGCTCCTCCAGGGCTCGCTTCAAGTCGTCTCGTTCGAGGATCTCGGGAGCGAGAGGGCCGGGAGTAGTGGTGTCCATGAGGCCAACTTCCGCGATGAGCTTAGGCGCTTCGTCATGCCGTTCTGAACCGGCAACGAGTGTATTACCGCCTCGGTAACCCCCGCTGGTCATACCTGAGATCCACCCACGGCGACGATCCTCGACTCATCGGCAACGCAGACCCCGGCGACCTGGCAGGGCCCCGGGGCGTGGCCAACGCTGTAAAGGAGCGTCAGCAGTTGAACCGGACAACCCCGCCCCGGGCCGACGGCCTTCCGCCGAAACCCCGCATGACGGTGCACGTGTTCACCGTCGACCGGTACGGCCGTGTCACCCGCGATCTCGGCATCCGCAGCGTGTCCGTCGAGCCGGACGCCCCGCCCGAGCCGCTGCCCCTGAAGTTCCCGGCGTGCGCGTGCCCGCGTCACCGGCCGACGGTCACCGGGGTTGTCCAGGCTCCGACGGTCCATGCGGTGCGTGCCGAGGCGGGTTGGTTCCTGGAGCAGACCGAGCTGCCCCGGCATCAGACGGTCGCCGCGTTCGGCCGGGACTTCGCCGCCTGTATCGCCGAGTTGATCCCCAGGTGGAGCGGGCCGCGCGCGGCAGCACCGCCGCCCTGTCCGCCGTCGCTGAGGCCCGCCGCTGCCTCGGCGTCGCCGTCCAGCCGGGGCTGGTGGGTGAAGTGGCGCGAGTGAGGGAGCTGGCGCGGTGCGTCGTGGCCCTGGGTGAGCAGTACGACGTACTCACCCGGGAGGCGCGAGCGTGAACAGGCGCCTGCTGACCGTCGCTTACCTGACCGTCCTGCTGACGCTGCTGGTGGCGCTGGCGTGGGGCATCGCCGGTGCCAGAGGTATGTCGTGACGTCCGCCGTACATGTCTGGAACGGCCTCCGCGTCCCCTGGATCACGCCCTGGAGCAGCGAACAGGGCCTCCCCGTCCGACTCGTCCGGCAGTACAACCGCCACGGCGAGGAACGGATCGGCTACGCGGATGAGGACCGCTCCGACCGCCGTGACGGTGTGCTGTGGGTGCGGATCGCGGTGACCCCAGGGACCGGCGTACCGGACTTCGCGTCCCTGCACCCGCTGCGTCAACGCCAGGCGATGGCGCACCTGTTGTGCCAGGTGTGCGGAACCCCGACCGTCGGAAGCCGCGCCGATGAACGGCACCTCTTCCTGGTTCGCGAGGCCGACGGCCGTCCCCTCCGGGAGGGACAGACGACCATCGCACCTCCCGTACACGAAACCTGCGCCCTCCAGTCCGTACGCGCCTGCCCCCACCTCCGCCGGGGCTGGACCGCCGCCCTCGTCGGCCACGCCTCCCCGTGGGGCATCGCCGGAACCCTCCACCACCCCGACACCCTCGCCCCGTTGAGCCCGCCGAGGGAACTGATCCCGGTGCCGTACGAGGACGAACCCCGTCTGCACTGGCTTCTCGCCTCCCGCGAGGTGGTCGCCCTCCACGAGGTCGAGCCGATCGGTCTCGACCGGTTGGAGACCGAGGCTCGAACCGTACAAGTCTCCGCATGAGACCCGAGCACGCCCCAGGAGGGCATGTGTCTGGTACCGCGTTCCACACGACGCTCAAGACAGCGTCGGGGTACCTCGACGTGGCCGCGAACGCGCACGGAGAGGAGAAGGCGTTCCTCGCGCTCCAGGCCCTGGAGCGGACGAGGCGGACCGGTCCGCATGTCGTCGAGGTCGGGCCGGGCGGCGGATCGGCTGTCGCCTGCCTGGCCTCCCGACTCGCGGAGGGCAGGCCGCAGGTCTACGGCGTACGGCTCACCCTCGTCGAGGTGCCCGGCGTGACGTCGTCCTCTCTCACGGAGGCGATGGCCGCCGTCGACCGCGTCGGTTCCTGCCGGCTGATCGCCGGGTTCGCCCAGGACATCGGGACGCTCCTGCCCGAACCGGCCGACGTCATCAGCGCGTCTGCCCTGCTGCACGAGGTCTATTCGTACGCCGGTGGCTACCCCGGCCTGCACGACATGATCCGTACGCTGCCGACCGTCCTGACGCCCGGCGGCATGTTCGCCTACCGCGACGTGTACGCGGTCAGGGGCGCCTCCCTGCACGACCGGGCGTTCCAGACGTACACCTCGCGGGCGTGGCTGCGGTTCCTGCGGATGTTCGTCCCGCAGTACCTGGAGCACGGCACGCACCCGTACCACAGCGCCTCGGACCTGATCGTCGTACGCCAGAACTCGCGGATCGTCCCGATCGGGGAACTGGACGAGGGGACCAGCGCCGTCGTCGCCGCGCCCGTCGGGCTCTTCCGGGAGGTGCAGCGGCATTACGTCACGCTGCGGGACCACGTCTGGCGTTCGGGGGTGCTCGGTGTCCGGCCGTATCTGGAGGGGCCGTTGGCGGAGGACTGGATGGACGCCCGGCACGGACACAAGCGGGTCCACTACGCGCTGACCGACTCCGACTGGTTACCGGAGGCGCAGAAGAGCATGCTGCTCGCCCTGAGCGAGAGGTACACGGATCACTTCACGGTGGACGGCGACATCTTCGACGAGTGCACCGACATCGCCCTGACCGCGTTCCTGGCGCGCGCCGAGCAGGACGACGGGGAGTGCGCGCAGGTGTGGCGGAACTGGGTGACCCGCGAGGGCCGCGAGACGTACGCGTACCTGACGCTGGACGCGCTGCTCACCGCTGTCGCCGTCCACTCCACCGAGGCCGCCCAGGACCGCCGTACCGTCCTCCTGCCCGTGACGGCGGAGGATGTACTGCGTTGCGAACGCGCCTACTACAACCGGTACTTGAGGCGTGCCCTGCCCAACCCCCTCAGGGACGCCAAGCAGTTGGTGCTCTTCACCAACATTCCCATCGACGACCGGGACCAGGTCGCCCGCGGCATGCGCTGCCTCCAGCAGTGGTGTGCCAAGGGCAGTCTGGCCCGCGTCTACTCGGCCATCAGCGCAGAAGGATGAGCACAGTGCACGGACAGATCGAAGTCGAACGCAAGCGGCAGCTCCCGGCGGACGGCCGCACCGGCATCGTGGAAGCGCTGGCGGAGTCCGGCTGGACGGCGGACGCCCCGGTGACCGAGGTCGACACCTACTACAGCCGGCCCGACGTCGACTACATGGAGACGGTCGAGTGCCTGCGCGTCAGGCGGCGCGGGGACTTCGCGGAGATCACCTACAAGCCGGCGTCCGGCACGGAGACC
Source organism: Streptomyces niveiscabiei (assembly GCF_033794345.1). Taxonomy (NCBI): domain Bacteria; kingdom Bacillati; phylum Actinomycetota; class Actinomycetes; order Kitasatosporales; family Streptomycetaceae; genus Streptomyces; species Streptomyces niveiscabiei. Next base: position 40,937 of record NZ_JARAYJ010000017.1, on the reverse strand, counting down.
AGCGGCGACGGCGTGATCGCGAAGCGGGAGACGAACGTCGAGGTCGGCGGTGCGCAGGCGGATCAGGCTGACCTCCTTCTGGAGAGCATCGGGATGCGGCTGCTGGTGCGCGTGGAGAAGCACCGTACGACCTACCGGCACCCCCTGTATCCGGACGCGTCTGTCAGCATCGACCTCCTCGCCGGGGTCGGGGACTACGTCGAGACCGAGGTCATGAGCCCGGACCAGGAAGCCGCTGCGGCCACCCTCAAGGATGTCGAGGAGCAGATCGGTGTGACGGACCTCCCCGTCGTCGACCTCCCCTACCGGGACCTCGTGCTCGCTCGGTGACCCCCGCCCAGGGCCACAGCGCGCTATCCCCCTCCGGCAGCGCGCCACAGCCCTGGGCCTGACCCACTGTGACGCGCGCCGCGAACCGTGCGCGAGGAACCTTTAGCAAAGTCACCCTGATTGGGGAACTTCCTTGACGTTGCGTCAGTTTCGTTGACAGGCAGGGAGTTGACGGAGCGTCAGGTGAATGTCAGATGTGGACCCCACCCCCGGCGGCGTCCGCGTTGGCCCCCCGCTTCGTCAGCAACGCGACCAGCACAGCGAACACAGCCACCCCGGCGGCGACCAGCGACGCGAGGCTCATCCCGGAGATGAACGTGTCGTGGGCGACGTCGGTGATCTTCGCAGCGACCGCGTCAGGTGTGCCGGGAGCCACCGGAGCCGCCCCCACCTGCACCGCCTCGGCCGCCTGGTCCAGCTGGGCCGGGGTCATCTCGGGGAGCCCCGCCTCCTTCCAGTTGCCCGGCAGTGCGCTGTCGACCTTGGACGCCATGACCGCGCCGAGGACGGCCGTACCGAGGCTGCCGCCGATCTGCATGGCGGCCTGCTGGAGGCCGCCGGCGACGCCGGAGAGTTCCATGGGCGCGTTGCCGACGATGACCTCGGTCGCGCCGACCATGACGGGCGCGAGGCCGAGGCCGAGGAGGGCGAACCAGATGGACATGGCGAGGCTGCCGGTGTCGGTGTCGAGGGTGGAGACGCCGTACATGGCGATGGCGGTGCAGGCCATGCCGCCCGCGAGGGGCACGCGGGGGCCGAACTTCGTGATCATCACGCCCGCGAGGGGGGAACCGAAGATCATCATCCCGGTGAGCGGGAGGAGGTGGAGCCCGGCGTCGATGGGGCTGAGGCCGTGGACGTTCTGGAGGTAGAACGTCACGAAGAACAGGCCGCCCATGAACGCGATGGCCATGAGGACCATGAGGACCACGCCGGCGGAGAGCGGTACGGAGCGGAAGAGGCCGAGCGGGATCAGCGGCTCCTCGACCTTGGTCTCCCAGAACGCGAAGACCCCGAACCCGACGGCGGCCAGCGCGAGGAACACCCAGGTCAGCCCGCCGCCCCAGCCCCACTCGGGCGCCTTGATGAGGGCCCAGACCAGGCAGAACATGGCGCCGGAGAGCAGCGCGATGCCGGGGAGGTCGAAGGAGCGGGGCGCGTTCTCGGCGCGGTGGTCGAGGAGGATCGTCACGCCGAGGGCGAGGGCGATGACCCCGACGGGCACGTTGATGAAGAACACCGACTGCCAGCTGACGTGCTCGACGAGCACCCCGCCGAGGATCGGCCCGCCCGCGGTGGACGCCCCGATGACCATGCCCCAGATGCCGATGGCCATGTTCAGCTTCTCGGCGGGGAAGGTGGCCCGCAGCAGCCCGAGCGCGGCCGGCATCAGCAGCGCCCCGAACAGCCCTTGCAGGACACGGAAGACGACGACGGCGGAGACGCTGGAGGAGAGGCCGATCGCGCCGGAGGCGAGGGCGAAACCGGCCACGCCTATCAGGAAGGTCTGGCGATGGCCGAAGCGGTCGCCGAGCTTGCCCGCGGTGATGAGGGACACCGCGAGGGCGAGGAAGTAGCCGTTCGTGATCCACTGGACCTGCGCGAACGTCGCGCCGAGGTCTTTTTGGATGGCGGGGTTGGCGATGGCCACGATGGTGCCGTCGAGGGCGACCATCATGACCCCGACCGCGACGGTGATCAGCGTGAACCAGGGGTGGCCGCGCAGCCCCGCGCCGGGCGGCGAGCCCGCGGGGGCCGAAGGCGCCCCGTCCCCGTGGCCCGCCGCTTCAAGGGTGGTCTGACTAGTCATGCCTTCTACGCTAGTGACAGCCACTGACAATTGACGAACCAATTCACAAGCTGGTGACTGACACGCATGAGAACCCTGCGCGAACGCAAGAAGCAACACACCAGAGACGCCCTGGTCAGAGCCGCGCTCACGCTCTTCACGACCCAGGGCTTCGAACGCACGACCGTCGACGAGATCGTGGCCGCCGTCGAGGTCTCGCAGCGCACCTTCTTCCGCTACTTCGCGAGCAAGGAGGACGTCGCCCTGTTCGTCCCGAGCCTCGCCGAGGACCACTTCGTGGAGTGCCTGCTGGAGCGCCCGGCGCGCGAGCACCCCTTCGAGGCGATGCGCGAGGCCCTCAAGGAGAGCCTCGACACGATGGACGAGGCGATCGAGCGCGTCGTACCGATGGAGCTGTACACGCACGGCTACCGCACGATCGAGGAGACGCCCGCCCTGCTCGCCTCGCATCTGCGGCGTTCGGCGGAGCTGGAGGAGCACATCGCGGGGATCATCGCGCGGCGCGAGGGGACGGACCTCGCCACCGATCCCCGGCCGCGTCTGGTCGTCGCGCTGTTCAGCGGCGTGATCCGGGTCGCGGAGCGCGGCTGGGCCGGGGAGGCGGGCGGGGACCTGGCGGCGATGCGGGAGCGGACCGCGCTGTACCTCGATCAGGTGGGACCCGAGCTGATCGGCGCCTGGCGAAAGGGCTGACGGCGGGCCCGAGTTGGCTGTCCGAACCGTTTCCCACACAGCCAGTCACCAAAACGTGATCCCTGTCACTCAGGACCCCCGAGACCCTTTCGTTCTCCTAGTGTGTCCCCTCAGTGACTTCCTTCGACCCCTCTCCCCAGATCGGCGTCTGGCGCGCACTGCTCGCGCTGGCCGTGGTCTTCGTGATGCTGTCGACGACCGGCTGGACCGCTCTGCGCCCCCAGCGTTCCGACAGCGCCCTCGAAGCCTCCGTCGCCGCCTGGCGGCACGGCTTCCTCGACGGCCGCAGCCTCCCGGACCCCGACCAGGCGCCCACGCGACTGGCCCGCTTCTTCGCCGCGCTCACCGCTCCCGAGCAGGGCGCCCTCGCGCACACCTACCCGCTGGCCGTCGGCAACATGAACGGCGCCCCGGTCGAGCTGCGCTATCGCGCCAACCGCATCGCGCTCGGCCAGGCCGCCGCCGTCGAGCGCACCCGTATGCGCGACCCCCGGCTCACCTCCGACGGCCAGCGCGAGGCGGGCCGCCGTATGCACCGCTTCGAGGCGATGGCCGGCGGCGGGCGGCAGATCCTCGCCTTCGACCCCGAGGGCGGTGGCCGGGCCGCCGAGGTGTTCGGCGACCTGACGAGCGCCGCGCGGGTCTCCGTCGTCGTCCCCGGCGTGGACACCGACCTGCTGACCTTCGAGCGGACGGTCAGCAAGTACCGGGCCCCCGTCGGCATGGCGCAGGCCCTGTACGCGGCGGAGCGCGCCGCCAGTCCCCGTACCGCCACGGCCGTCATCGCGTGGGCCGACTACACCGCCCCCGCCGGGCTCGGCATCGAGTCGGCGACCGCGCGGCGCGCCGAGGACGGCGCCGTACGCCTGAACGCGCTGGTGCGCGCGCTGCCCGGGAAGGCGCCGGTCTCGCTGTTCTGCCACAGCTACGGCTCCGTCGTCTGCGGCGTCGCGGCGCACGCGCTGCCCGCTCGGGTCGCCGACATAGCCGTCGCCGGGAGCCCGGGGATGCGCGTCGAGAAGGCGTCCCACCTGCACACCTCCGCGCGCGTGTGGGCGATGCGGGACGCCGACGACTGGATCCAGGACGTGCCGTACCTGGAGCTCGGCGGGCTCGGGCACGGCGAGGACCCCGTCTCGGCGGGGTTCGGGGCGCGGCGGCTGGCCGCGAAGAAGGCGCGCGGGCACGCCGGGTACTTCGAGCCCGGCACGGACTCGCTGCGCAACTTCGCCGAGATCGGGACTGGCGCGTACCGATCGGTGGTGTGCGCCGACGATGACACGGCCTGCCGGGCGGGTTTGTCCGCCACTACCACGGCCGGACGCGCGTAGAAACAGCAGGAACTGCGGTGTGCGCAGGGAGGGGACGAAGATGCGGGTCCCGCATACGATGAGCCGCATGGGTGATGTACTGGCCGGTTCGCATGCCGCCTGGGAGTTCGAGTCCGACTCCGTGCTCATCCGCTACGAACGGGGGATGCGGGCGCCGAAGCTGTTCTCGGCGCTCGGCGAACGGCGTATCCCGCTCGCGGCGGTCGAGGGCGTGTCCCTGTCCCCGGGCAGGCGCGGGACCGTCGTCCTCGGGCTCGACCTGCGCGAAGGCGCCGATCCGCTGCTCGCGGCGGCCGAGGACCAGCTCAAGGAGGGCTCCCACCCCTACCGGCTCGTCCTGCCCGCCGAGCGGGACGCCCTCGCGGAGTACTACGCCGAGGAGGTACGGGGGCTGCTGACGCACTCGGGTCCGGCGGAACGGTTCCTCGTGGACGCGCCCGAGGTGCCGCTCTCCTTCAAGGCGTACGACGCCAAGGCGTCCTTCGACGGCCGTACCATCCGCTTCCGCTGGTTCTGGACCGGCGCGTCCTCCGCGAAGTGGAAGGCCGGCGACCAGTCCTTCGCGATCTCCGACCTCACCGGCGTCGAGTGGCGCTCGCCCGAGGTCTTCGAGGGGCATCTGCGGCTGCTGCGGGGCGAGCCGTCGGCCGTGCAGCCCGACCAGGACCCGGCGGCGGTCGTCTTCGGGCTCGGGTACGGGCCGGTCCACGAGTCGCTGCCGTTCGCCGCGGCCGTCCTGGCGGCCGTACGGGGCCAGAAGGGGCCGGCGTCCGTGATGGCGGCGCCGGCCAGGCGGGACCCGGCGGACGTCGCCGAACGCATCCGGCACCTGGGGGAGTTGCATCGGGCGGGGCTGGTGACGGACGAGGAGTTCTCGGTGAAGAAGGCGGAACTGCTGGCGGAGCTGTGAGCGCCTCTCACGCCGAGTAGTACTGGATCTTCTTGTTCAGTACCGCCAGCGTGCCGTTCAGTTCCGCGATCCTCGCCTGGACGTCCCGGCGCGTCGACTCCAGCAGTTCGCGCCGCTCCCCGAACGTGCTCTCGCCCTCCCGCGCCAGCTCCGCGTACCGCACCATGTCCGCGACCGGCATCCCCGTCAGGCGCAGCTTGCCCACGAAGTCCAGCCAGTCCAGGTCGCGGTTGCAGTAGCGGCGCTGGCCGGTGTGCGAGCGGTCGACGTGGTCGAGGAGGCCGATCCGCTCGTACCAGCGCAGCGTGTGCGCGGTGAGGCCGCTGAGCGCGACGACCTCGCTGATCGTGTAGCTGTCCTGGCCGTCGGGGCGGGGGTGGGGCGGCGGGGGCGCTGAGCAGACGTCGGCGGGGGTTTGCGGGGTTTCGAGGGTCAGGGGCGAGGTCTGCATCACCGTCATACCCCCAAGCTATGACCTTGGAGTGGGCTCGAAGCAAGCGTAGAAGGCAAGAATGGCGAAGGTAGGCTCGCGGCATGTCCCTGAGCAGCCTCGCCCGGATCGAGAACTGGCCGGTCCCCACCGCTGCGGCGGCCGTGGTGCGCGCCGACGGCACGGTCCTCGGTACGCACGGCCCGACCGCCCACCGCTTCCCCCTCGCCTCGGTCACGAAACCGCTCACGGCGTACGCGGCGCTGGTCGCGTACGAGGAGGGCGCGATCGACCTCGACGAACCCGCGGGTCCCCCCGGCGCCACCGTCCGCCACCTCCTCGCCCACACCTCCGGCCTCGCCTTCGACGAACACCGGGTCATGGCCCCGCCCGGCGACCGGCGCCTGTACTCCAACGCCGGTTTCGAGCAACTCGGCGACCACATCGCGAAGTCCACGGACATCCCGTTCCCGGAGTACCTCCGCCAGGCGGTGCTGGAGCCGCTGGGGATGACGGACACGTCCCTGGAGGGCTCCCCCGCGAAGGACGGCACCTCGACGGTCGCGGACCTCGTGCGGTTCGCCGCCGAAGTCCAGTCACCCCGACTCCTGGACCCCCGTACGGTGGTGGAGGCGATGACCGTCCACTACCCCGGCACGAAGGGCGTGTTGCCGGGCTACGGCCACCAGAACCCCAACGACTGGGGCCTCGGCTTCGAGATCCGCGCGGCCAAGTCACCGCACTGGACGGGCAGTTCGTCGTCCCCGAGGACGTTCGGGCACTTCGGCCAGTCCGGTACGTTCCTGTGGATCGACCCCGACGCCGGGCTCGCGTGCGTGGCCCTGACGGACCGCGCCTTCGGGCCGTGGGCGATCGAGGTGTGGCCGGCGTTCACGGACGGCGTGCTGGCGGAGGTGCGCTGACAGCGCCCGAGCGGCAGACTCGGTACTCGACGCGCAGGGCGGCGGATCCGAGGTGCCGAATGTGGCTGAACATCTCGAACGTGGACCTTCCCGCACACGAACAGCTGCCTTTCTGGGGCGAGTTGGTCTCCCGTGAACTGGCGCCGCTCACCCTCACCAGCCTGACCTCGGCGGGCTTCCCCGCATCGGCGTCGATGCTGGACCTCGACGCCGTCCGGATCGGCACGTTCACCAGCCCGCCCGCGTACCTCGAACGCACCTGGGCGGACGTCCGGCGGGCCGACCCGGACACGTACCAGCTGACGTTCGTCTCCGGCGCCCCGCTGTGGGTCAGCCAGCGGCGCCAGGACTCCGGGCTGGTCTGCGGGGACCTGGTGCTCTTCGACCTCTCGCACCCGTTCGAGGGCGCGGTACCCGACCAGGGCCGCCACACCAAGGTCGTCATCGCGCAACTGCCGCGCTCCGCGCTGCCGTTACCCCCGGACAAGGTCCACCGGCTCCTCGCCCGGCCGATGTCGGCGCACACCGGCATGGGCGCGATCCTCGCCCGCTTCCTGACCTCCTTGGACACCTACGGCCCCGACTGCGACCCCCACGGTCTCAGCCGCCTCGGCACCACGGCCCTCGACCTGGCCGCCGCCTGCCTCGCCCAGCACCTCGGGGCCTACGACGCCCTCCCGGCCGACACCCGCGAACAGGCCATGCTGGCCCGCGTCAACGCCTTCATCGACCACAACCTCGGCGACCCCGACCTCGACCCGGCCGCCATCGCGGCCCACCACCACATCTCCGTCCGCACCCTCCACACCCTCTTCCGGCACCAGGGGGAGACCGTGTCCGCGTCCATCCGCCGACGCCGGCTGGAACGCTGCCACGCCGACCTCACCCACCCCGGACACCGCCGGCGCCCCATCGCCGCCGTTGCCGCCCGCTGGGGCTTCCTGCGCCCCGCCGACTTCAGCCGGGCGTTCCGCGCGGCGTACGGGCTGACTCCGCGAGAACTGCGCCGCTCCGCACGGAACGACAACTAACCCCGCACGCATCCCCAACTCCCGCCCCGCAGAGGGCGCGACGATGGAAGAGCACCGGGGGGAGCCCGGTAGCGCCGGCGCTACACGGAACGAACGCACCAGGAAACTCCTGGCAGTCGTCAAGCTCTCCAGGCCCTCGGTTACCCTCGTCCCCCACAGTGCGTGATCACGGGGGAACGATGGACGGGGCTTTCGGGGCGTTGGAGGCCGGGGATCCGGTGATGGTGGGGCCGTACCGGCTCACGGCGAAGCTCGGGGCCGGGGGGATGGGGGCGGTGTACCTGTCCCATACGCCCGGGGGGCATTCCGTCGCGATCAAGACCGTGCGGCCCGAGCTCGCCGAGAACGCGGAGTTCCGGCGGCGGTTCCGGCAGGAGGTGGCGGCGGCCCGGCGGGTGCAGGGGTTCTACACCGCGCCGGTTCTCGATCACGACGTGGACGGTGCGCGGCCCTGGCTGGCCACGGCGTACGTCGCGGGGCCCTCGCTGGCCGAGGCGGTCGGGAAACACGGGCCCCTTCCGGTGGCCTCCGTTCTGCTGCTGCTCGCCGGGGTGGCGGAGGCGTTGTCCGCGATCCATGGCGCGGAGGTCGTCCACCGGGACCTCAAGCCGTCGAACGTGCTGCTCGCGGCGGACGGGCCGCGCGTCATCGACTTCGGGATCGCCCGGGCGTCGGACGCGACGTCCCTGACGGGTACGGGGGTCTCCCCCGGGACCCCGGCGTTCATGTCGCCGGAACAGGCGGCCGGGAAGCGGGTGACACCGGCGTCGGACATCTTCTCGCTGGGCCAGATCGGGGTGTTCGCGGCGACGGGGAGGGGGGCGTACGGGGACGGCTCGGCGCACGCGTTGCTGTACCGGATCGTGCACGAGACGCCCGACCTGACCGGGCTGCCCGCCGAACTCGCCTTCATCGCACGCTGCTTGACGAAGGACCCGGCCCAGCGGCCCACACCGGCCGAGGTGATCGCCCTGTGCCAGAAGGCGTCGGCGACGCCGCTGAGGCAGTCGGGGGACTGGCTGCCGGCGGCGATCGGGGCGGACATTCCGCACAGGACACCGGGGAACGCGGGGGCTGTTGGGGCGCAGGGGGGCGTAACGCCCGGCGAGACACCAGGGGGTGCGGGCACCGCCGGGGCGCAAGGGACCACAACGCCCACCGAGACATCAGGGGTTGCGAGGGCCTTCGAGGCGGCGGGGCCTATCGGGGCGCCGGGAGTTGCGGGGCCCACCGGGGCGCCGGGGATGCCAACGCCCCTTGAGACGCCGGGGGTTGCGGGGGCTGTCGGGGCGCCGACGCCCCGGCCGGTGCCCCCGCCGCCGGTCCACCCCGCCTACAACCCGCCCCAACACCCGTACACCCCGACGCAGTTCGCACCGAGCACGGGCCCGTACCCGGTGCCGACGGCAGCCCCCGCACCGGCCCGGCCCGCCCCCCGCCCCCGCCGCGCCAAGACCTTCCTGGTCCTCGCCGCAGTCCTCGTCCCCCTGGGCATCTGGGGCTCGAACCTCATGGCCGATGCCGGTGACGACTCGGCCGGCAACACCCCGGACCCGAAGGTCTCGGCCGGCCCCACCGCGTCCGCCGCGCCGCCGGCTCCCCGGACCTACCGGAACATCGACATCCCCCTCGACCACTTCATCCGCTTCACCGACACCCCGCCGAAGCCGATGAACAACGGCGGCTCCACCCGCAACACCGAGGAGTCGGACTTCTACTTCTTCCAGGGCAACGACGACGAACTCATCGGCAGCGTGGGCCGCAAGGTCGTCGTCCTGGACGCGAAACAGCAGGGCACGCTCCAGACCTGCCGCACGGAGACCCGCTTCACCCGCGAACTCCCGCTCCCCCAAGTCCCCACGGGCACACGGCTGTGCGTGCACTCCTCGGCCGGGCACATCGCGCTGATCACGTACCGGGGAAGCTCACCGGCGTCGGACCCGAGCAGGTACGTCACGGTCGACGTGACGGTGTGGAAGAACGCGGAGGGCTAGCGCCGCCCGTCCATCTCCCACATCAGCACCTCGGCACCACCGCCGAGCGCGACGAGTTCCAACTCCCCCTCGCCGGAGAGCCGCAGGGCGTCCCCGGCGGCCAACTCCACCGCCCCGACCCGGACTTCACCGCGTACGACGTGGACGTACCCGAGTCCGGCGTCCGGTACGGCGATCCGCTCGCCGGCGGTGGACAGGCGGCGTACGTGCAGCATCGCCCCCGCGCCGGGAACCGCGTACGGGGTCGAGTCGGCGATGCCCCGGACGATCTCGTACGCGGGTTCGCCGCCGGGGTCGAGGGGGGCCAGCCACATCTGGAGGAAGGTCAGCGGCACGTCCCCTGCGTTGCGTTCGACGTGGCGGACGCCGGCCCCCGAGGAGAGGCGCTGGACGTCGCCGGGCCGGACGACCGTCTCGTGGCCGGCGGAGTCGCGGTGGGTGAGTTCGCCGGAGACGACCCAGGTGACGATCTCGGTGTGGGAGTGGGGGTGCTCGTCGAAGCCGGCGCCGGGGGCGAGGCGTTCCTCGTTGCAGGCGATGAGGGCGCCGAAGCGGAGGTTGTCGGGGTCGTAGTGCGGGCCGAAGGAAAAAGAGTGCAAAGTCTCGATGCCCTGCCCGGCATCACCGCCCCGGTAGCGCGCGTCCCCGCGCCGCACGTCCATCACACCCCCAAGGTATCCCGGCCCGGAACCCGCCTCACGCCCGCACGACCACCGCCCCCACACCCTCCGACCGCCACCGCCACCGCCCCTCCAGCCGCCACCGCCCCGCCACACGGCCACCGGCACCCACCCCTCCAGCCGCCACCGCCCCGCCGCCCGCACCCCGCCAACCGAGCACCGCCACCACGCCCCCCCCCAGCCGCCACCGCCACCACACCCTCCAGCCGCCACCACCCCCACCGCCCGACCACCGCCACCACCACCGCCCCGCCGCACACCGCCCCGACCTCCACGCCCCGGCCCCGTACCGCCCGCATCCGGACAGACCCCCCGCCCCCCGCCGCACCACCCCGTCCGGATGAGGCACCCTTGGACCGTGCCCGAACCCAGATCCACCCCCCCGCCGCCCGTCGCGCCGGCCCACCCGCATCTCGCCACGTTGAAGCGGCTGGAGAAGTCGTCCGGATCGCTGGCCGCGCAGGCCATCGCGAGGATGGACGAGAGCCTGCCGTGGTACCGGGCGATGCCCCCGGAGAACCGTTCCTGGATCGGCCTGGTCGCGCAGGCGGGTATCGCGGCGTTCACGGAGTGGTTCCGGCAGCCGGACGCCCCGCAGGCCATCTCGACGGACGTCTTCGGGACCGCGCCGAGGGAGCTGACGCGGGCGATCACGCTGCGGCAGACCGTCGAGATGGTCCGCACGACGATCGAGGTCATGGAGTCGGCGATCGACGAGGTGGCCGCGCCGGGCGACGAGGGGGTGCTCAGGGAGGCCCTGCTGGTGTACGCCCGGGAGATCGCGTTCGCGACCGCGCAGGTGTACGCGCAGGCCGCCGAGGCACGGGGTGCCTGGGACGCGCGGCTGGAGTCGCTCGTGGTGAACGCGGTGCTGAGCGGGGAGGCGGACGAGGGGGCGGTGAGCAGGGCCGCCGCGCTGGGCTGGAACTCCCCGGAGCACGTGTGCGTCGTCCTCGGCACCGCCCCGGACGGTGACTCGGAGCTGACCGTGGAGGCGATCCGGCGCGCTTCCCGGCACGCCAAACTCCAGGTGCTGACCGGCGTGTTGGGCACCCGTCTCGTCGTCATCGCGGGCGGCAGCGACAACCCCCTCGCGGTCGCCAAGTCGCTGATCGGCCCGTTCGCGGCGGGCCCGGTGGTCGCGGGCCCCGTCGTACCGGACCTCCAGACGGCGACCCGCTCCGCGCAGGCGGCGGCGGCCGGGCTGAAGGCGTGTCTGGCCTGGCAGGACGCGCCCCGGCCGGTGCTGGCGGACGATTTGCTTCCGGAACGAGCGATCGCGGGCGATCCCACCGCGCGCGGTCAGCTGGTGGAGGAGATCTACAGACCGCTCGAAGAGGCCGGTTCCGCACTCCTGGAGACACTCTCCGTATATCTCGAACAGGCCAGCAGTCTCGAAGGCGCCGCCCGGATGCTCTTCGTCCATCCGAACACCGTGCGCTACCGGCTCCGACGTGTGACTGACGTCACCGGATGGTCACCCTCCGATGTACGCTCGGCCTTTACTCTGCGGATCGCGCTGATCCTGGGGCGCCTGGCCGACGGAGATCCCCAGACCTAGGCTTTTGTCGGGGCTCCACAAAACCCCCTGCTGTTCTTCGTCCCTGTCCCCACGGGCGGCCGTGCCCGTCCCCAAGAGAGAGTGTGAGAGTGCTCGTACTCGTCGCTCCCGGCCAGGGCGCCCAGACGCCCGGCTTCCTGACCCCCTGGCTCGACCTCCCCGGTGTCTCCGACCAGCTTGCCGCCTGGTCCGAGGTCATCGGGCTCGACCTGGTGCACTACGGCACGAACGCCGACGCGGACGAGATCCGTGACACCTCCGTCGCCCAGCCGCTGCTGGTCGCGGCCGGGATCGTCTCCGGCACGGCACTCGGTGCCATCACGCCGGGCGCGGTCGCCGGACACAGTGTCGGCGAGCTGACGGCCGCCGCGTGGGCCGGTGTCCTGCCCCCCGAGGACGCCCTGTCCCTCGTACGCAAGCGCGGGCTGGCGATGGCCGAGGCCGCCGCCGTCACCGAGACCGGTATGGCGGCGCTTCTCGGCGGCGACCCCGAGGTGACGCTCCCGCACCTGGAGAAGCTGGGGCTGACCCCGGCGAACATCAACGGCGCGGGCCAGATCGTGGCCGCCGGTACGGCCGAGCAGCTCGCGGCGCTGGCCGAGGACAAGCCGGAGGGTGTGCGGAAGGTCGTCGCGCTGAAGGTGGCGGGCGCGTTCCACACCCACCACATGGCTCCGGCGGTCTCCGCGCTCAAGGAGGCCGCACAGGCCCTCACCCCGGCCGACCCCTCGGTCGCGTACGTCTCCAACAAGGACGGCAAGGCCGTCGCGACCGGCGCCGAGGTGCTGGAACGTCTCGTCGGCCAGGTCGCGAACCCGGTCCGCTGGGACCTGTGCATGGAGACGTTCAAGGAGCTCGGCGTCACCGCGATCGTCGAGGCCGCCCCCGGCGGCACCCTGGTCGGCCTCGCGAAGCGCGCCCTGCCCGGGGTGAGGACGCTGGCCCTGAAGACCCCCGACGACCTCGACGCGGCCCGCGAGCTGATCGCGGAACACGGCGCCTGAGAGGAGATCCCGATGGCGAAGATCAAGCCCGGCAAGGGTCATCCGTACGCGCGCATCCTCGGTGTGGGCGGCTACCGGCCGACGCGGGTCGTCCCCAACGACGTCATTCTGGAGACGATCGACTCGTCCGACGAGTGGATCCGCTCCCGCTCCGGCATCGAGACGCGGCACTGGGCGAACGACGAGGAGACCGTCGCCGCCATGTCGATCGAGGCGTCCGGCAAGGCCATCGCGGACGCGGGCATCACGGCCGAGCAGATCGGCGCTGTGGTCGTCTCGACCGTCTCCCACTTCAAGCAGACCCCGGCCGTCGCGACGGAGATCGCCGACAAGCTGGGGACGGACAAGGCCGCCGCGTTCGACATCTCGGCGGGCTGCGCGGGCTTCGGCTACGGCCTCACCCTCGCCAAGGGCATGATCGTCGAGGGCAGCGCGGAGTACGTGCTGGTCATCGGCGTGGAGCGGCTCTCGGACCTGACCGACCTGGAGGACCGGGCGACGGCCTTCCTGTTCGGTGACGGCGCCGGGGCGGTCGTCGTCGGCCCCTCGAAGGAGCCGGCGATCGGCCCGACGGTGTGGGGCTCGGAGGGCGACAAGTCCGAGACGATCAAGCAGACGGTGCCGTGGACGGACTACCGCGACGGCGTCGTCGACAAGTTCCCCGCCATCACGCAGGAGGGCCAGGCGGTCTTCCGCTGGGCCGTCTTCGAGATGGCGAAGGTCGCCCAGCAGGCGCTGGACGCGGCCGGCATCACCGCGAGCGACCTCGACGTCTTCATTCCCCACCAGGCCAACGAGCGGATCATCGACTCGATGGTGAAGACGCTGAAGCTGCCGGAGCACGTCACGGTCGCGCGTGACGTACGCACCACCGGCAACACCTCGGCCGCCTCGATCCCGCTCGCGATGGAGCGGCTCCTGGCGACCGGGGAGGCGAAGAGCGGCGACACGGCGCTCGTCATCGGTTTCGGGGCGGGTCTCGTGTACGCGGCGACGGTCGTTACCCTCCCCTAGGCACTCCGTTGCCGGATCACGCAATCCTGCGCCTGGCCACGGTAAGCAGCACAGCCAACCCTCTGGAAAGAAAAAGAAGGAGCGCCACCATGGCCGCCACTCAGGAAGAGATCGTCGAAGGTCTCGCGGAGATCGTGAACGAGATCGCCGGCATCCCGGTTGAGGACGTCCAGCTGGACAAGTCCTTCACCGACGACCTGGACGTCGACTCCCTGTCCATGGTCGAGGTCGTCGTCGCCGCCGAAGAGCGCTTCGACGTCAAGATCCCGGACGAGGACGTCAAGAACCTCAAGACCGTCGGCGACGCGACCGACTACATCCTCAAGAACCAGGGCTGACCCTCCCTGGGCTCTGAGCCTGTGGGGTGATTGCCCCGCCACCCGGCGGTGGCGCCGTTTCATCCTCGAAATTCCGTAGGAGAGAGAATTCCCGTGAGCCCGACCAATCGCACCGTGGTCGTCACCGGTATCGGCGCAACCACACCGCTGGGTGGCGACGCAGCCTCGACCTGGGAAGGTCTGATCGCCGGCCGGTCCGGCGCGAAGGCGCTGACCCAGGAGTGGGCGGCCGAGCAGGCCGTCAGGATCGCGGCCCCGGCCGCGGTGGACCCCTCCGAGGTGCTCCCCCGCCCGCAGGCCCGCAAGCTGGACCGCTCGGCGCAGTTCGCGCTGATCGCGGCGCAGGAGGCGTGGGCCGACGCCGGCTTCACCGCCCGCGCCGGCGAGGACCCGTCCATCAACCCCGACCGGCTCGGCGCGGTCATCGCCTCCGGCATCGGCGGCGTGACGACGCTGCTCGACCAGCACGACGTGCTGAGGGAGAAGGGCGTACGCCGCGTCTCCCCGCACACCGTCCCCATGCTCATGCCGAACGGCCCCTCGGCCAATGTCGGCCTGTACGTCGGCGCCCGCGCCGGCGTCCACACGCCGGTCTCCGCCTGCGCCTCGGGCGCGGAGGCGATCGGCTACGCGATCGAGATGATCCGCACCGGCCGTGCGGACGTCGTCGTCGCCGGCGGCACGGAGGCGGCCATCCACCCGCTGCCGATCGCCGCGTTCGGCAACATGATGGCGATGTCCAAGAACAACGACGACCCGCAGGGCGCGTCCCGTCCGTACGACAAGGCGCGCGACGGCTTCGTCCTCGGCGAGGGCGCGGGCGTGATCGTCCTGGAGTCCGCCGAGCACGCGGCGGCGCGCGGCGCGCGTGTGTACGCCGAGGCCGTCGGGCAGGGCATCTCCGCCGACGCGCACGACATCGTGCAGCCGGAGCCGGAGGGGCGTGGCATCGCCGCCGCGCTGAACCACCTGATGTCCTCCACCGACCTGGACCCGGCCGAGATCGTTCACGTGAACGCGCACGCCACCTCCACGCCGGCCGGTGACATCGCCGAACTCAAGGCGCTGCGCAAGGTGTTCGGGGACCACGCGGACCACTTCGCGGTGTCCGCGACCAAGTCGATGACCGGTCACCTGCTGGGCGGCGCCGGTGGTGTGGAGTCGGTCGCGACCGTCCTCGCGCTGTACAACCGGCTCGCGCCGCCGACCATCAACGTCGAGAACCTCGACCCGGAGGCGGAGGCCAACGCGGACGTGGTGCTGGGTGAGGCGCGCAAGCTGCCGGTGGAGGGCCGTATCGCCGCGCTGAACGACTCGTTCGGGTTCGGCGGGCACAACGTGGTCCTGGCGTTCCGGACGGTCTGAGAAGGCTCTGTACGACGCTGAAGGGGACCGGCCTCACTGAGGCCGGTCCCCTTCTCGGTCTTGGCTCAGACGACCTGGTGCAGCCACCGCACGGGCGCGCCCTCACCGGCGTACCGGAACGGCTCCAGTTCGTCGTCCCACGGCTTGCCGAGCAGCTTCGTGATCTCCGTCTCGATGTCGGTCTCGCCGCGCTGGGATCTCAGGAGGGCGGCCCGCAGCCGGTCCTCGGGGATCAGGATGTCGCCGTGGATGCCGGTGACGGCGTGGAAGATGCCGAGGTCGGGTGTGCAGCTGTAGCGCTCGCCCTCGGCGCTCGCGCAGGGTTCGGCCGTGACCTCGAAGCGCAGCATCTGCCAGCCCCGCAGCGCGGACGCGAGTTTGGACGCCGTACCGGCCTGGCCCTTGAAGGAGAACTCGGAACGCCAGGTTCCGGGCGCGGCGGGCTGGCGGATCCAGTCGAGGTTGACGCGCGTGCCGAGCACCCCGGCGATGGCCCACTCGACGTGCGGGCACAGCGCGCGCGGCGCGGAGTGCACGTACAGAACTCCACGTGTCGTCACCGGGACCTCCGGACAGAGCGGGACATCTTGCAGGGCTGGTTGAGCGGCAGCGTCGGGGCAGCCACGTTGATGGCGAGGCTACCGTGCGACGGGGTGAGGAGTGTGACGTACCGTCGGTCCAGGTGCCCCGAAAGGCCCGCCATTCACTCGGCAGGACGCCTGCGCGGGTGGGGAACGTTCCGTGGATCACGTCGGAAGTCGGCGAGGAGATGTCCTGGAGCGGGTTCGGGAACTCGGCTGCGTTGTACTAGGTGCGGGGGTCAGGGACCGGACGGCCGAAGGGACCAGTCGAGCATGGTGACGACGCGAGGGCGGGGCGTGTTCGCCGGGGTGATGGCGGGGGTGTCGCTGGCGGTGGCGGGGTGCACGGGCGGGGTCGTGGGCGGGGACTCAGGGGGCGCGGCGGGCTCCGCGGCTCCTTCGGGGACGCGCGCGGGGGCGAAGCCTCCCCCGGCGTGGAACACGCGTCCGGCGTCGCTGGCGGCCGTCGGGGACTCCATCACGCGCGGGTTCGACGCGTGCGGGATCCTCCAGGACTGCCCGGAGGTGTCGTGGGCGACGGGCGACAGCGCGGACGTCGACTCGCTCGCCGTGCGGCTGCTGGGGCCCAAGGCGGCGACGCACAGCTGGAACTACGCCAAGACGGGCGCCCTGATGGCCGATCTGCCGGGCCAGATGGCGCAGGCGGGGACGCGCAAGCCGGCGCTGGTGACGGTCATGGCGGGGGCGAACGACGCGTGTCGCGACACGGTCGCGGCGATGACGCCGGTCTCGGCGTTCCGTACGTCGTTCGAGCAGTCGATGGCCGCGCTGCGGTCGGTGTCGCCCACGTCGCAGGTGTACGTGGCGAGCGTGCCCGATCTCAAGCGGCTGTGGTCCGAGGGGCTGACCAAGCCGCTCGGCAAGGTCGTCTGGAAGCTGGGGATCTGCCCGTCGATGCTGGCAGACGCGACGGCGGTGGACCAGGCGGCGGTCACGCGGCGGGACTCCGTGCAGGAGCGGGTGCGGGAGTACAACTCCGTGCTGAAGGAGGTGTGCGCGAAGGACCAGCGGTGCCGGTTCGACGGCGGGGCGGTGTACGACTACCGGTTCGGGACGAAGCAGTTGAGCCGGTGGGACTGGTTCCATCCGAGCAAGGACGGGCAGGCGCGGCTCGCGGAGATCGCGTACGCCAAGGTGACGGCGCCTCAGGCGTGAAAGGGACGTGTCCCGGCGGGGGAGGCGTGACTTAGGGTTTCGCTCATGAGCGAACACTTCGGAACACTTTCCGACGGCACCCCGGTGCACCGCTGGACCCTGGAGCGGGCCGGGACCCGGGTGCGGATCCTGTCGTACGGCGGGATCGTGCAGTCCGTCGAGGTCCCCGACCGGGACGGGCGCGCGGGCGATGTGGTGCTGGGGTTCGCCGATCTCGCGGGCTACCTCGACCATCCCGAGCCGTTCCTCGGCGCGTTGATCGGGCGGTACGCGAACCGGATCGCGGGGGCGCGGTTCACGCTGGACGGGCGGGAGTACCGGCTGGCCGCCAACAACGCGCCGAACTCGCTGCACGGGGGTCCGGCCGGCTTCGACAAGGTCGTGTGGGCCGCCGAGGAGGCCGGTCCCTACGGCGTACGCCTCAGCCGTGTCTCCCCCGACGGCGAGGAGGGCTTCCCGGGGCGGCTGGACGTCTCGGTGACGTACGCGCTCGACGCGGCAGGCGCGCTGCGGATCTCGTACGAGGCGACGACCGACGCGCCGACCGTCGTGAACCTCACGAACCACAGCTACTTCAACCTCGCCGCGTCCGGCGTGGCGACCGACCACGAACTCCGGGTGGACGCCTCGCGGTACACGCCGGTCGACGCGACGCTGATCCCGGCGGGCGAGCCGGCCGGGGTCTCCGGCACGCGCTTCGACTTCCGTACGTCCCGCAAGGCGGGCGGCGGGTACGACCACAACTTCGTGCTGGACAAGGGGGTGACGGCACAGGCGGAGGAGATCGCCGAGCTGCACGACCCGGCGTCGGGCCGGACCCTCACGGTCTCGACCACGGAACCCGGCATCCAGGTCTACACGGCCGACCACCTCTCGGCGCCGTTCGCGCCCTGCGCGGGGATCGCCCTGGAGACCCAGCACTTCCCGGACTCGCCGAACCGCCCGGACTTCCCGGGGACGGTGCTGCGGCCGGGCGAGGTGTACCGTTCGGAGACGGTGTACGGGTTCTCGGCACGCTGATCGCCGGGCGGGCTGTTCGCGGGGTTTCGTGCGGGGGAACCCCGGTCCAGGGGTCAGGGTCCCGGACCGGGGCAGCTCCCGAGGGGAACCCCGCGTCGCACGCTATCCGCTGCGCGGCGATTCCACCGTCCTCGGACGATCTACCCCCTTGGATTCCGAACGAACCCTTCACAAGTTCCGGACGGTGGGGCCTTTTTGTGTGGCTTGTGTCGCCGGCCCGGTTGCCGGTCCGGTCGCCGCGACGACCTCGATCTCGATCAGCGCCTCCGGCCGGAACAGCCTCGGGACCTCGAACGTCATGCTGGTCGGCGGGGTGCCGGTGAGGAACTCCCCCCGTACGGCGGCGTATTCGGCGAGCCGCGAGATGTCCGTCAGGTAGGTGCGGATGTTGATGACGTCGGCCAGGGTCGCCCCGTGCGCCGCCAGCAGCGCGGCGATCGTCTCGAAGACCCCCCGGGACTGCTCGGCGAGACCGGCGCCTTCGGCGATCTGGCCCGAGAGGTACAACAGGGCGCTGCCGTCGGGGTGTTCGACGCGGGCGACCTGGGAGTAGTACGGCGAGAGGGGCTGCGGGGCGGTGGCGGGGTTGTCGAGGGTGATGCGCATGGGGCGACGGTAGGTTCGCGTCGCGTGATGCGACAAGCGAATGTCTAGCATGGCCGGTATGCGGAACGAGCATGGATCGGGTGCGCCGGCGTCGGGCGAGTTGTCCACGGTCTGGCTGCGGGTCTTCCTGGAGGTGGCCCGGCAGGGGTCGTTCACGGCTGCCGCCCGCGACCTCGGGTGGACGCAGTCCGCCGTGTCCCGGCAAGTCGCCTCGCTGGAGGGGGCGTTGGGGTCGGGCCCGCTGTTCGAGCGGCTGCCTCGCGGGGTGCGGCTGACCGAGGCGGGCCGGGTGCTCGTGCCGTACGCGCAGACCGTGGCGGACGTACTCGTGGGTGTGCGGCGGGAGTTGGGGGCGCTGCGCGCGGGGACGGCGGGGCGGCTGCGGTTCGGGGCGTTCGCGTCGGCCGATGTCGCCCTGGTGCCACGGGCGTTGGCCCGGTTCCGGGCGGAGCGGCCGGGGGTGGCGGTGAGCCGGGAGGAGGGGTTCACCGCGGGGCTGCTGGAGCGGCTGGCGGCGGGGCACCTGGACGTGGCGGTGGTGTCCACGACGGGCGGGGCCTCCTTCGCGCCCTACGAACTCCGGCACCTCCTCGACGAGTTCCTGTACGTCGCCCTCCCCGCCGGCCACCCGCTCGCCGGGGCGCCGGACGTACGGCTCGCCCGACTCGCCGACGCCGACTGGATCTCGGGCGGCCCGCACCCCGAAGGGACCTTGCTGGACGCCGCGTCGAGGCAGGGGTTCCGTCCCCGGGTCGCCCATGTCGTCGGGGAGTGGACGGCCAAGCTGGGGTACGTCGCCGCCGGGCTCGGGGTCGCGCTGGTGCCCGCGCTGGCCGCCGGGGCGGTGCGGCGGGACGTCGCGCTCGTGCGGGTCGTCGACGAAGGGGGTCCGGCGCGGGCCGTGTACGCGGCGACCGTGCGGGGGCGGGCCGTACCGGCTGCCGGGGAGGCGTTCGTGGAGGTTCTCGCGGAGACGGCTCGCGCCATGGCGTGGACCACTCCCGGCACGGGATGATTCCGGGGTCCCAGCCTTCCCGGAAGGAACGGAAACCCCCACATGCCCTCCCTTCTCCGCGTCCACGTCGGCGCCCTCGGCCTCGCCCTCCTCACGGGCCTCGCCTCCCCCCTCACCGCGAGCGCCGCGCCCCGGCCCGCACCGACCGTCGAGGAGCAGCGCCTCGACCGTGCCGTGCCCCAGGAGATCCTCGCCCGGTCCGGATTCGCCTCCGTGGCACCGGAGTTCGCTCGGGCGCTCGGCGGGGCGCACAGTTACGAGCAGGCCCGTGCCGTCGTCGTGCGGGACGGTTCCGCGCTGTGGCGGCGGGCCGTGGACCGTGCGCAGGGGCGGGGTCCCGCGGCCGGTGATCTGAGCCGGGGCGACGACCGGCCGCTGTACTGGGCGCGGTTGGGGATGACGCGTGAAGTGCGGGGCTGGGAGCCGTCGTTCGGGCTGAGCTCGGCGCGACGGGCGGCGCTGCTGGACGAGGTGGAGCGGACGTCCCGTGGGCAGACGGACATCGCCTACCCCGCCCGCGACAAGGGGATCAAGCGGGTCCTCGTCACCGGGTTCGACCCCTTCACCCTCGACGCGGACATCCGTATCTCCAACCCGTCCGGGGCCACGGCGCTCGCGCTGGACGGCACGGTGATCGAGACCGCTCAGGGTCCCGCCCGCATCGAGACGGCCGTGTTCCCGGTGCGCTGGCGGGACTTCACGGAAGGGACGGTCGAGCGCACGCTCCGCCCCCAGCTCCCCCAGGTCGACCTCTTCACCACCGTCAGCCAGGGCCGCGTGGGCCGGTTCGACATCGAGCGCACCAACGGCGCCTGGCGCGGCGGCTTCGGGGACAACGACAACATCGGGCGCACGGAGACGATCCCGGTCACCGATCCGGCGTCGCAGCCGCAGTGGACGGCCACGACGCTCCCGTACGCGGCGATCGTCGCGGCCCGTACGGGCCCGTTCCCGGTGTACGACAACACGAGCGTCACGGAGATACCGGCGGGCGGTACGGCCCCGGTCGAGCGGCCCGACGGACCGACGCCGGGTTCGACCGCCCGCGAGGGCGGGGGCGGTGACTACCTGTCCAACGAGATCGCGTACCGGGCGACC
The DNA here is from genome assembly GCF_033794345.1 of Streptomyces niveiscabiei. Lineage (NCBI taxonomy): Bacteria > Bacillati > Actinomycetota > Actinomycetes > Kitasatosporales > Streptomycetaceae > Streptomyces > Streptomyces niveiscabiei. The sequence goes on along the minus strand of NZ_JARAYJ010000017.1, from coordinate 20,027 downwards.
CTGCTGAGGGACCGCCTCGGCCTGCACGACTCCCTGCCGGGCGGCCATGTGCACACGCCGGTGCTTCAGTTCGGGGCGGGGAACACGACGGAGGTGACGGACCCGGAGTTCGTGGGGAACCGGGAGCGGATCGTGGGCCAGGTGCGGGAGATCGTGCGTACGGCGGTGTCCGCGGGCGGAACTGTTCGCGGCGGTGGGTCAGCTCGGGGCTTTTAGGGGCGCGGGGAACTGCGCGAAGTACCCCGACGGAGCCGCACCCGCCGGCTGCCCCTTCGCGGCACCCCCTAGCGCGCCCCGTCCACCACCCGCGCGTCGTCGCCCTCGTGGTCCTCCCGGTGCTCCTCCCTGTTCTCCTCTTCGAGCATGTGCCGGGCCATCAGCGTCGCCCCCGCGACCGCGCCCGGCATGAGGAAGACGGCGACCACGGGGACGAGGAACGCGATGCCCAGCGGCGTACCGAACCCCCAGACGAGCGTCTTGCGGGAGCGCAGCATGCTCAGGCGGGCGCGGAGTTCGATGCCCCGGCGCTGGAGGGCGACGGCGGTCAGCTCTTCCGTGAGGAAGAAGCCGGTGACGAAGAAGCCGATGACGGGCACGACGGTCTGGCCGACGACGGGGAGGAAGCCGAGGCCGAAGAGGAGGACGCTCCACAGGCCCGCGCGCAGGAGGACGCGGAGGCTGTCGCGAGCGGAGATGAGGAGGTCGCGCCAGAGGGGGAGGCCGGACTCGGGGGCGGTGCCGTCGGGCGAGACGTCCCGGTCGACGCTCTCGGAGAGGCTCTCGTAGAACGGCTGGCCGACGAGCAGCGTGACGGCCGTGAACGTGAGGACCGCGAGGAGCAGCGCGAGGGCGAACAGGACGACCGTGAGGAAGCCGCGGAAGAGGCCCTGCCAGGGGCTGGACCAGTCGTCGGCGAAGGGCGTCGCCCAGGAGACGAGGTCGCCGCCCCACATGATCAGGGAGGCGAGGGCCGCGACGTACAGCACGAGCGTGATCAGGCCGGGGATCAGGCCGAAGCCGTACTGCCTCCGGTGCCCGACCACCCACCGCTGGCCCTGCACCAGATACCCGAAACCCACCCCAAGATCGCGCATGGGGAAACTCTATCGGCCGCCGCTGACAACGCCCTCCGCTCCGTCGGCGCCCGGCTCTCCGCCCTGTCCTTCGCCCTGTCCTGCGCCCGCCTCGGGCTCGCCGATCATGCGGCGCAGCAGGCTCCGCAGGACCTCGCGCTCGGTCCGGGTGAGCTCCGCGAAGGGCTCGTGGGCGAAGCGCAGGGAGTCGCGCAGGTCGCGGGCGACCTTGCGGCCCTCGTCGGTGGCGGCGGCGAGCTTGACGCGGCGGTCGGCGGGCGCGGGGCGGCGCTCGACGAGGCCGCGGGATTCGAGGCGGTCGACGATGCCCGTGACATTCGACGGCTCGCACTTCAGGCGCTCGGCGATCTTGCGCATGGGGAGCGGTTCGAGGGTGAGGAGGCTGAGCAGGCGGGCCTGCGCGCCCGTGAGGGAGTGTTCCGTGGCCGCCGTGTCGTAGTCGTCGTGGAAGCGGGCCACGACCTCGCCGATGAGTTCGATGACTTCCACGGTGAGGGGGTCGTAGCGGCGGGTGCTGTCTGTGGCCATGCTCACCAGGGTACCCCGATACTTGACAACATGAAATATCCAGCCGCATGATTGTTTCACGTAGTTAAATAAATGCGTGTGAAATAAATCCGCCTGATGTACCTGTGAGGAAGGGTCCCCCCATGCTCAACCGTGAATGGCACCTGCTCAGCCGCCCCGTCGGCTGGCCGAAGACCGAGGACTTCGCCCTGGTCGAGGCGGAGGTCCGCCAGCCCGGTGAGGGTCAGGTCCTGGTCCGGAACACGTACCTGTCGGTGGACCCGTACATGCGCGGGCGCATGAGCGCCGCGAAGTCGTACACCGCCCCGTTCGAGCTGGGCAAGGCCATGCAGGGCGGCGCGGTCGGCGAGGTGATCGAGTCGAACGCGGAGGGCATCGCCGTCGGCGACCACGTCCTGCACTTCGGCGGCTGGCGCGAGTACGCGACGTTCGACGCGAAGCAGGCCGTCAAGGTCGACGCCGGTGCGGCGCCCCTGTCCACGTACCTCGGTGTCCTCGGCATGACCGGCCTCACCGCGTACGCGGGCCTGCTGCGTACCGCCGCGTTCAAGGAGGGCGACTCCGTCTTCGTCTCCGGCGCGGCCGGCGCCGTCGGCAGCCAGGTCGGGCAGATCGCCAGGCTGAAGGGCGCCTCCCGGGTCATCGGCTCCGCCGGGTCCGACGAGAAGGTCAAGCTCCTCGTCGAGGAGTACGGCTTCGACGCCGCGTTCAACTACAAGACCGGCAAGGTCTCCGACCTGCTGCGCGAGGCCGCGCCCGACGGGATCGACGTCTACTTCGACAACGTCGGCGGGGACCACCTCGAAGCCGCGATCGGCTCCCTCAACCAGGGCGGCCGGATCGCCGTGTGCGGCATGATCTCGGTCTACAACAACACCGAGCCCGCCCCCGGCCCCCGCAACCTCGCCCGCCTCATCCAGACGCGCGGGCGCATCGAGGGCTTCCTCGTCGGCGACCACTACGACCTCCAGCCCGAGTTCGTCGCCGAGGTCGCCCCCTGGATCGCCTCGGGTGCGCTGAAGTACCAGGAGACGGTGGTGGAGGGCATCGAGAACAACCTCGAAGCGTTCTTCGGCGTCCTGCGCGGCGACAACATCGGCAAGATGATCGTCAAGCTCTGACCGGGGCGCGCACAGCGCCCGGTGTTCCCGAGGCCGCATCCCTGGACGTGGGGTGCGGCCTTCGCGCGTGCCCGCGAGCCGTGGTGATTTCCGGGCCCTCTTGTTGCCGTTGAGTCGAACAGGTACATCTCGCCGTACCGATCTGAGGAGGTACGCGTGAGGAGCACGAGAACCATCCCTGTCAGACCTTTGCTGATCGTCGGTGTCGTGGGGGCCGTGGCGGGCTCGTTCCTGCTGGGGCCGGGGACGGCCCGTGCGGAGAACGAACAGCCCAGCAGGGAGCGGGAGTTCACCGGGAGTGCCGCCGACTCGGGGGCGGCGGCGGCCCGTCGGGCGCTCGCGGCGCCCGTCGCCGAGCCGGGCGAGGACGGGCGGGGGTATCCGCGGCGGGTGGTGCTCTCGCCGGACCCCGTCGACTCTGCTGACAAGTCCATCAAGTTGGGGCTCACGCCGTATCACGCGATCGCGGCCAGGCTGAACTCGCTCCAGCGGCTGGGGAATCGGGTGAGTGTGGAGGTCACCGGCCGGTCGGCGGGCGGGCATCGGCTGTATCTGGTGACCGTGACCGCGCCGGAGAGCGCCGCGCAGGCGCGGGCGCAGGAGCGGACCCGGCGGCTCATCGAGGACGCTCGCGTGTCGTCGGCCCGGCAGGTCGCCGGGTACAAGGCGCCCGTCTTCTTCAACAGCAACATCCACGGCAACGAGTGGGAAGGCACCGACGCCTCCCTGAAGGTGATCGAGCGGCTCGCGACGGCGAACGACGCGCGCACGAGGGATCTCCTCGCCCACACCCGGCTGTACTTCAACATCACCGCCAACCCGGACGGAAGGATCGCCGGCACCCGCGCGAACGCGAACGGCTTCGACCTGAACCGGGACTTCGTGACGGCCTCGCAGCCGGAGACGCGGGCGATGCGGCGGATCCAGATCGACAAGCAGCCGGCCGTCATGCTGGACCTGCACGGGTACGTGAACGGCACCCTGATCGAGCCGACCACTCCCCCGCACGGCGAGAACTACGAGTACGACCTGTTCCTGAAGAACACGTACGCGAACGCCCTCGGCATGGAGAAGTCCGTCAACTCCCTGGGCTACACGCCGGGTCGGGACGGGGTCGAACCCGCGCAGATCCCGTTCCGGGACCAGCAGGAGGGCTGGGACGACTGGCCGCCCATCTTCACCCCGCAGTACGCGGCCTACCACGGCACGGTGGCCGCCCACACGGTCGAGATCCCGCTGCCGGTGAACAACGCGGCGTACGGCCTGCCCGTCGCGGAACTCCGGCGGCGCTCCGGCATCAACACGGCCGTCGCGGGCGCCGCGATGAACGCCACCCTCGACTTCGTGCGCGCCCGCCGCGCCCAGCTGATCGCCGACCAGATCGAGGTCTTCCGGCGCGGCGCGCGAGGCGCGGCACAGATCCCGGTCTCCTCCTCAACTGTCCCCGGTGTGCCGGGAATCGGCCCGGAGGACGTCTACACGACGACGTTCCCGCGCGCGTACGTCATCCCGTCCGGCACGACGGCAGCGGCCCGGCTGGTCGACCACCTCATCGCCAACGACATACGCGTCACCCGCGCCAACTCCCCTTCCGGCGCCTACCTCGTGGACATGCGCCAGCCCAAACGCGGCCTGGCGAACGCCCTGTTGGCCGACGGCCGCGACATCAGCGGCAAGGTCACGGCGATGTACGACATCTCGGGCTGGAGCCTGGGCCGCCTGTGGGGCGCGAAGGTCGAACGGGTCGCCACCGGGCGCCTCCCCGCAGCGCACGCCATCTCCCGCGCCGCACCGGTGAGTTCGGTGCCGGCCTACGGCAACCTCAGCCTGCACCTGGACGACCCGAACGCGTACGCGGCCCTCAACTCCCTCCTGGCGCAAGGTGTTTCGGTACGCCGGTCCAGCGCCACCAGCGTGATCGTCCCGGCGTCCGCCCGCCGCGCGGCCGTGCGGGCGGCCCGCGCCCACAATGTCGCCTTCACCGCGACGCCGTTCACCGGGACGGCTCCGCTGCACCGCGTCCGGGTCGCCGCGGCCGTCACCTCCGGCGAGCTGTTCGCTCTGCGGGAGATAGGCTTCGAGGTGACGCCGGTCTCGACGGAGATCCTCAACGCGGGCTTCGACTGGGCTTCCGTCGACGTCCTGTTCGCGTCGGCCGGGCTCGACCATGCCCGTCTGACCGCGGGTGCGAGGAGCGCGCTGGACGGGTTCCTCGCGGGGCACGGGCTGGTCGGCCGGGGCGCCGTGGGCGCCCAGGTCAACGCCGGGGCGGGGCTGCTGGCGGTGACCGCCGTCGAGGGCAACGAGGACGCCAACGGGGTGGTCCGGGTGGCGAGTCCGACGTCGCGGGGGTACGCGTTCGCGTACGCCCCCGTCTGGTTCACCGGCCTCGGCGCGGGGGTACGCGTGGAGGAGTCGTACGCCGCCGGGAACCCGCTCGTCTCCGGCCACTGGCGGGCGCGGGCCGACGGCACCGGCGGTCCGTCCGCCGCGGCCGGGCGGCCGTCGGTCGTGAGCGGGCCGCATGCCGTCCTGTTCGGCACGGAACCCCTCTTCAGGGATCATCCGAAGGGGGAATTCCCCCAGGTCGCACAGGCTTTGTTCACCATGGCACACGCAAGCAGCGGTCTGGTCGAGGAGAGCGGATGACCCTGGAGATCCACGGCACCGTCGCGGACGGTTTCACGTCCGTACGGGAGGAGTTCGCCGCGTTCGTGGCGACTGAACGGCCCGATTACGAGGGCCAGTTGTGCGCCTACGCGGACGGCCGCAGAGTGGTCGACCTGTGGGCGGGCGAGGAGGCGGGACCCGACTCCCTGTACGGGGTGTTCTCGTCGACGAAGGGGGCCGCGCACCTCGTCGTCGCGCTCCTCGTGCAGGACGGCACGCTGGAGCTGGACCGCAAAGTCACCTACTACTGGCCGGAGTTCGCCGCCGAGGGCAAGGGTCAGCTGACCCTGCGGGACCTGATCACGCACCGCGCGGGCGTGGTCGGCCTGGACGCCGGGTTCTCGGCGGCGGAGCTGGCCGACGACCGGCTGACAGCCGAACGCCTCGCCGACCAGCGGCCGTTCTGGCGTCCCGGCACGGCGTTCGGCTATCACGCCCTGGTGATCGGGGCGTTGACGGGCGAGGTGGTGCGCCGGGCGACCGGCCGCAGCCTTCAAGAAGTGTACGAGGACCGGGTGCGGGCGCCGTACGGGCTCGACTTCTTCCTCGGGCTGCCGACGGCGCTCGAACCGCGCTTCCGGTCCGTGCAGCCGATGCTGCCGACTCCCCCGCAGCAGGCCGAGCTGGACGCCGTGCCGGCCGCCCCGCACTCCTTGGCGTCCATCGCGTTCAACACGCACGTCCCGGACCCCGGGGACCTCGTCTCCTACGCCAACTCCCGTGCCGTGCGCGCCAAGGGGCCCGCCTCGGCGGGCGGGGTCGCCGCCGCGCGGGGGCTCGCGGGGATGTACGCGGCAGTGCTGTTCGAGGTGGACGGGCGGCCTCCGCTGCTGAAGCCGGACACCATCGCCGAGGTCGGGCAGATCCACTCCACGGGGTACGACCTGGTGGCCCGGGCGCACAAATCCTTCGGGCTCGGGTTCCAGGCGGTGGCCGACACCGCGTACCCCTTCCTCGGCGCCGGCTCCTTCGGGCACAGCGGCGCCGGGGGCTCCCAGGCGTTCGCCGATCCGCGCGGGGGGTTCGCCTACGGGTACACCCGGCGCCGGATGGCCTTCCCCGGCGGGGCCGCGCCGGAGAACGAACGGCTGGTTCGGGCAGTGCATGAGGCGGTGCTCGCGATGTGAGACCGGGCGGGTCGGGGGGCGCGCCTCGGGCGGGGTTCCCTCGGGAGGGGGGCGTCCCAGGCGGGGCTCCCCCCAGGCGGGGCGCCCCAGGCTCGGCTCCCTCAAGCGAGGGGTCTCGGGCTGGGCTCCCCCAGGCGGGGGGCGCCTCAAGTGGAGGGCCTCGGGCGGGGCTCTCCCCGGCGAGGGGCATCCCAAGCGGGGGCGTCCCAAACAGGGGGCGCCTTGAGCGGAGCTCCCCCAGGCGCGGCTCCCCCCGGAGGAGGACGGCGCCCCAAGCGCGGCCCTCTCAAGCGGGGGGCGCCTTGAGCGCGGCTCTCCCGGAGAAGAGCGGCCCGAGCGCGGCCCCTTCAAACGGGGAGGCGCCTTGGGTGCGGCTCTCTCGGGCGGGGAGCGTCTCAAGCAGGGTGCCTTCCAGGCGCGGCTTCCCCCGGAGGAGAGCGGGCCGGGCGCGGCTCCCTCAAGCAGGGGGCGACTGTGGTGGGGCGCTTCGGGGTCGTGCGTAGGTCGTAGCCGGGTAGCTCCGAGGTACGGCCTACGTGCACCACCACAGGAAACGGTTGCAGGTTTCCGACGGTGACGGCTGGGGGGACGGCGCGGTCGGTGTCGGGTCCGCCGGGGGGCTCGTGGGGTCGGGGTCTGTCGGGACGGACCCGGCGGGGGCTGTCGGCGCGGGGTCGGCCGGGGTGGTGCCGGGGTCCGTCTCCGTCGGGGTCGGGGATGCGCTGCCCGACGCGGAGGGGGAGGGCGAGGCCGACGGGGAGGCGGACGCGCTCGGGTCGGACTTCGCAGGTGAGGAGGGGTCGTCCAGGGGACGGGCCGGGTCGCCGGGAGTCGGGGACGCGCCGTCGACCTCGGCGGACTCGCCGCCGGCCGCCGCCGGGTTGCCGGAGGAGGAGCCGGGGGCGTCCATGCCGAGTTCCGCGAGGCCGACACCGGCCGTGAGCAGGATCACGCCGGCCGCGATCAGTACGGCACGGCGACGGCGTCTTCGGTGCGCGGACGCCTTGCGATCGCGACGGCTCGCTCCGGACGCCGGGTGCGCGTCCTCGCCGTCGGCGGCGTCGTCGCCGGTCGCGCCGTCGTCGTCGGTGGCGCCGGTGTCGTCGGACTGGCTCTCAGGGGGGACGGTACGACCCCGGCGGCGGGCCGCGCGGCCACTCTCGGCCGTCGGCGTCATACCCGTCGTACTCTCGGGGTCCTCGGCCGCGACCGGTTCGGTGACGGGCTCCGTGACCGGTTCCGGGGCCGGCTCGTACCCGTACGCCTCGGGTATCACCCCGTACGGCTCCTGAGCCGCTGCGCCCTGCTCTCCGTAACCGCCGCTCGGCTGCTCCCCGTACCCCTCCGGATACGCGCGTAGCGACGCGGCGGAGGCGCCGCAGCCGGGGCAGGCGAGTGCGCCGTTCAGGTGGCGTCGGCAGGAGTGGCAGTAGTCCATGACGCGGGAAGACTAGGTTCCCGACACGTGGATTTCCTAGAGGAGCCTGTGGAGGTTTCGTGGGAACAGGCGATCGAAACCTGGTGGGCCGGAGCGAAACTGTCGAAACCGTTATGCGTTCGACCCATTGACACTCCCCTCACGCCGTCCTTACTGTCACGCCAGCATTTCGAACGTGTGACGAAATCTCGAACAGCTGAGGGGCAACATCCGTGCGTATCACCGGAATCAGCACACACGTGGTCGGGACGCCGTGGCGCAACCTGACCTACGTCCAGGTGCACACTGACGAAGGGATCACCGGAGTCGGCGAGACCCGGATGCTGGGCCACACCGACGCACTGATCGGCTACCTGCGCGAAGCCGAGACCAACCACATTCTGGGCTCCGACCCGTTCGCGGTGGAAGACCTCGTACGCCGCATGAAGTACGGCGACTACGGCCGCGCCGGCGAGATCGTGATGTCCGGCATCGCGGTCATCGAGATGGCCTGCTGGGACATCAAGGGCAAGGCCCTGGGCGTGCCGGTGTGGCAGCTGCTGGGCGGCAAGGTGACCGACAAGGTCAAGGCGTACGCGAACGGCTGGTACACCACCGAGCGCACCCCCGAGGCGTACCACAAGGCCGCGCAGGGCGTGATGGCGCGCGGGTACAAGGCGCTGAAGATCGACCCGTTCGGGACCGGCCACTTCGAGCTGGACCACGAGCAGACCCTGTACGCGGTCTCGCTGATCGAGGCCGTGCGCGACGCGATCGGCCCCGACGCGGAGCTGATGCTGGAGATGCATGGCCGGTTCTCGCCGTCCACCGCCGTGCGCCTGGCGAACGAGCTCGCGCCCTTCAAGCCCGCGTGGCTGGAGGAGCCGTGCCCGCCGGAGAACCTGAAAGCTCTCGAAAAGGTTGCGGCGAAGGTCGACATCCCGGTCGCGACGGGTGAACGCATCCACGACCGCATCGAGTTCCGCGAGCTGTTCGAGAGCCAGGCCGTGGACATCATCCAGCCGGACGTCGGCCACATCGGCGGCATCTGGGAGACCCGCAAGCTCGCGGCGACCGCCGAGACGCACTACATGCTGGTCGCCCCGCACAACGTCGGCGGGTCCGTGCTGACCGCCGCCTCGCTCCAAGTCGGCTTCACCTCCCCGAACTTCAAGATCCTGGAGCACTTCAACGACTTCGCGGACGCGGAGATCAAGAAGATCGTGAAGGGTGCGCCGGAGGTCGTCGACGGGTACTTCCACCTGTCGGACGCGCCGGGTCTCGGCGTCGAGTTCGACGCGGACGCGGCGGCCGAATTCCCGCAGCAGCAGGCCCGGTTCGACCTGTGGGCCGAGGGCTGGGAGCAGCGCAAGCCGAAGGGTACGCAGTGAGTACGCAGGTCGTCGTCCAGGCGCCGGGCGAGCACCGCGTCGAGCCGCACACGCCGCGCGAGCCGCTGGCGGGCGAGGCGCTGGTGCGGGTCCACGCGACGGGCATCTGCGGCAGCGACCGCGAGGTGTACCAGGGCAACAGGCCCGAGGGGTACGTCCGTTACCCCCTCACGCCGGGTCACGAGTGGTCCGGGACCGTCGAGGCCGTCGGCGCCGGGGTGCCGTCAACTCTCGTAGGCCGCAAGGTCGTCGGGGAAGGCTTCCGCAACTGCCAGGTGTGCGACCGGTGTCACGCAGGTGAGACGACGCTGTGCACCGACGGGTACGAGGAGACCGGGTTCACGCAGCCGGGCGCGATGGCCTCCACGCTGACGCTTCCGGCGCGGTTGCTGCACGTCCTGCCCGAGGACGCGGACCTGACCGCCGCCGCGCTGCTGGAGCCGGCCGCCTGTATCGCGGCTGCCGCGATCAAGGCGAACGCGCTGCCGGGTGAGCGGGTGGCGGTCGTCGGGACCGGGACGCTCGGGATGTTCGCCGTTCAGTTCCTGAAGGCGGGCTCGCCGGCCGAACTGCTCGTCGTGGGCACCCGCGGCGACCGGGAGGCGCTGTCGCGGCAGTTCGGGGCGAGCGACTTCCGCACGCGCGACCAGGAGCTGCCGGACGACTTCGACGTGGTGATCGAGACGGCCGGTTCCGCCTCGGCGGCGCGTACGGCGGCCTCGCTGCTGCGGCGCGGGGGGCGGCTGGTGCTGACCGGGATCCCGGCGCCGGGCGCCGAGGGTCTCGACCCGACCGACCTCGTCGTACGGCAGCTGGAGGTGCACACCGTGTTCGGGGCGCCGCCGGACGCCTGGGCGCACACCGTGCGGGTCTTCGGCGCCGGGCTCCTCGATCCGCTGCCGCTGGTGACGCACGAGCTTCCGCTCGCGGAGTTCTCGGAGGCGATCGAGCTGGTCGGCTCCGGGGATCCGAAGGTCGGCAAGGTCCTGCTGAAGCCGTAGTACCCCCGTACCGGTAGCTCTCGAGAAGTACCCGCGTACCTCTCGAGAGGTACCCGCGCTCCACCCCCGCGCTCCACCCGTACCCCGAGCCGCGAACCTCGTCCGAAATATCGAACCTCCAGGACAACGAAGGAAAGCTTGTGACCGACGCTTCCGTTCCGGCAGCCCGTCGTCCCGGTGAGCCCGTGCTCACCGCGCTCGGCCTGGGTGCGCCCGCGCTCGACCCCGCCGACGCCTCCGCCCACACCTTCCCGGGCGGCGGCACCTGGCGCACCGAGGTCCCTTCCTGCGAGGGTCCCGAAGCGCTGGCCGTCGTACTGAAGGAGTCCTCCCGCCTCGATGTGCCGATCCACCGGATCAGCCAGGGCAGCGGGGTGTGGATGCTGTCCGACGCCGAGATCACCGAGATGGTCGAGGCGACCGCCGAACGCGACATCGAGCTCTGCCTGTTCACCGGCCCGCGCGGCACCTGGGACATCGGCGGCTCCACCCGCACCGACTCGCGCGGCGGCGGCCTGCGCGCCCGGGGCCACGACGCGGTCGCCGGCTGTGTCGAAGACGCCGTCCGGGCCACGGAGTTGGGCGTCAAGTGTCTGCTGGTCGCCGACGAGGGCGTGCTGTGGACCTTGCACCGCGCCCGCGAGCAGGGCATCATCCCCGCCGACACCACGCTGAAGGTGTCCGCGCTGATCGGCCCGGTCAACCCGGCGGCGTACGCGGTCTACGAGCGGCTCGGCGCCGACTCGGTGAACGTGCCCAGCGATCTGACGCTGGATCACCTCACCGAGATCCGGCGGGTGTCGGGCGCTCCGATGGACATGTACATCGAGGCCCCCGATGACCTCGGCGGCTACGTGCGGATGTACGAGGTCGCCGAGCTGATCCGGCGCGGCGCACCGCTCTACCTCAAGTTCGGTCTGTCCAAGGCGCCTTCGATCTACCCGTGGGGCACCCATCTGCGGGACGTCACCCTGGACACCGCCCGGGAACGGGTCCGGCGCGGCCGGCTCGCCCTGGACCTGCTCGCCCGGCACGGCGCGGACGGCGCGATGGCGCCGCTCGGCTCCCGGCTGCCGGGAACGCTCAACCGCTTCCCGACCGGGGACTGAGCAGCCTCAGCACAGCTTGCACGACCCGGCGCCTGACGGGGACGCCGGTCTCTCAACGACGAGAACACAAGGATTGATCACCATGCGCAACCGCAGAGCCGTACTCGCCTCCATAGCCGGTGCCGCCTCCCTCGCCCTGACCCTGTCCGCCTGCGGCCAGAGCGGCGAGGGCGGCAGCGAGGAGAAGTCGGGCGACAGCAGCAAGGGCGCCCTGGTCGGCATCTCGATGCCGACGAAGTCCTCCGAGCGGTGGATCGCCGACGGCAAGAACGTCGTGAAGGACCTTGAGGCCAAGGGCTACAAGACGAAGCTGGTCTACGGCGAGGACGAGCCCGACCAGCAGGTCTCGCAGATCGAGAACCTGATCACGCAGGGCGTCAAGGCGCTGATCATCGCGGCGATCGACAACAAGTCGCTGAACAACGTCCTCCAGCAGGCCGCCGACGCGAAGATCCCGGTCATCTCCTACGACCGCCTGATCCTCGGCACGAAGAACGTCGACTACTACGCCTCGTTCGACAACGAGAAGGTCGGCAAGCTTCAAGCGCAGTACCTGGTCGACAAGTTGGGCCTGGCGAGCGGCAAGGGCCCGTTCAACATCGAGCTGTTCGCGGGCTCCAACGACGACAACAACACCAAGTACTTCTTCGGCGGCGCGATGAGCGTCCTCAAGCCGTACATCGACTCGAAGAAGCTCGTCGTCAAGTCCGGCCAGACCGAGCTGACCAAGGTCACCACGCTGCGCTGGGACGGCGCGACCGCGCAGCGCCGCATGGAGGACATCCTCACCTCGACGTACACCTCGGGCCGGGTCGACGCGGTGCTCTCGCCGTACGACGGCATCTCGATCGGCATCATCGCCGCGCTGCGCTCCGACGGCTACGGCACCGCCGCCAAGCCGCTGCCGGTCATCACCGGCCAGGACGCCGAGATCGCGTCCGTGAAGTCGATCATCGCGGGCCAGCAGTCGATGTCGGTCTTCAAGGACCTGCGCAAGCTCGCCCAGTCCGCGACCGACATGGTCGACGCGTCGCTGAACGGCAAGAAGCCGGAGATCAACGACACGAAGACGTACGACAACGGCACGAAGGTCGTCCCCGCCTTCCTGCTGGAGCCGGTCAGCGTCGACAAGACCAACTACGAGAAGGAACTCGTCCAGAGCGGCTTCTACACGGCGGACCAGCTCAAGTAAGCGTCGGCCCTTAAGGATTGGAAGGCACGACCATGGCGGGACCCGTCCTGGAAATGCGCTCGATCGTCAAGACCTTTCCCGGTGTCAAAGCGCTCTCGGACGTCACTCTGACCGTTCGTCAGGGCGAGGTCCACGCCATCTGCGGGGAGAACGGCGCCGGCAAGTCGACCTTGATGAAGGTCCTCTCCGGCGTTCACCCGCACGGGAGTTACGAGGGCGACATCCTCTTCGAGGGTGAGCCTTGCGAGTTCAAGGACATCCGGGCGAGCGAGCACCGCGGCATCGTCATCATCCACCAGGAGCTGGCGCTGTCGCCGTACCTCTCGCTGGCGGAGAACATCTTCCTCGGCAACGAGCATGCCAAGGGCGGGTTCATCGACTGGCGCGAGACGCTGCGGCACGCCACGCAGCTGCTGCGCCGGGTGGGCCTCACGGACCACCCGGACACCCGGGTCGCCGACATCGGCGTCGGCAAGCAGCAGCTGGTGGAGATCGCGAAGGCGCTCTCGAAGAAGGTGAAGCTGCTGATCCTCGACGAGCCCACGGCGGCGCTCAACGACGAGGACAGCGACAAACTCCTCGATCTCATCCTGGAGTTGAAGAACCAGGGCATCACCTCGATCATCATCTCCCACAAGCTCAACGAGATCCGCAAGGTCGCCGACTCGGTGACGATCATCCGCGACGGCCGGTCCATCGAGACGCTGGACGTGAAGGCCGCGGAGACCACCGAGGACCGGATCATCAGCGGCATGGTCGGCCGCGACCTCGACCACCGCTTCCCCGAACGCAGCACGTACGACGGGGAGGTGGACGACGCGCCGGCCCTGGAGATCAAGGGCTGGACCGTCGGTCACCCGATCGACCAGCAGCGCAAGGTGGTTGACGATGTGTCACTTCATGTACGGCGTGGGGAGATCGTCGGCATCGCGGGCCTGATGGGGGCCGGCCGTACCGAGCTGGCGATGAGCGTCTTCGGCCGCACGTACGGCCGTTACGGCGGCGGCACGGTCCTCAAGGACGGCCGGGAGATCCGTACGAAGACGGTCGCCGAGGCCGTCGAGCACGGCATCGCGTACGTCACCGAGGACCGCAAGCACTACGGCCTGAACCTCATCGACACCATCAACCGCAACATCTCGCTGACGGCGCTGAACAAGGTCGCCAAGCGGGGCATCGTCGACGAGCACGAGGAGCAGAAGGTCTCCGAGGGCTACCGCAAGTCGATGAACATCAAGGCGCCGACGGTGTTCGAGCCGGTGGGCAAGCTCTCCGGCGGCAACCAGCAGAAGGTCGTCCTCAGCAAGTGGATCTTCGCGGGTCCCGAGGTGCTGATCCTGGACGAGCCCACGCGCGGGATCGACGTGGGCGCCAAGTACGAGATCTACACGGTCATCGACCAGTTGGCCGCCCAGGGCAAGGCGGTCGTCTTCATCTCCTCCGAACTGCCCGAACTGCTCGGCATGTGCGACCGCATCTACACCATGGCCGCCGGGCGGCTCACCGGTGAGTTCTCGCGGGCCGAGGCCACGCAGGAAGTGCTGATGCGTCAGATGACGAAGGACAAAGAGGTAACGCGATGAGCACCGACGTGACCGACAAGAGCCCGGCAGCGGCTCCGCCCGGCAAGGGCGGGAGCTCCGGGGCCGGCGGGAATCTCCTCCAGCTGGTGCTGAACGGCCTGCGCCGCAACATGCGCCAGTACGGCATGCTGATCGCGCTCGGCCTGATCATCCTGCTGTTCCAGGTGTGGACGGGCGGCGACCTGCTGCTGCCGCGCAACGTCTCCAACCTGGTCCTCCAGAACAGCTACATCCTGATCCTGGCCATCGGCATGATGCTGGTCATCATCGCCGGGCACATCGACCTGTCGGTCGGTTCGGTGACGGCGTTCGTCGGTGCCTTCGCGGCCGTGCTGACGGTGCAGCACAGCGTGTCCTGGCCGGTCGCGCTGGTGCTGTGCCTGCTGGTCGGCGCGGTCGCCGGCGCCGTACAAGGCTTCCTCATCGCCTACTTCGGCATACCGTCGTTCATCGTCACCCTCGCCGGGATGCTGCTGTTCCGCGGTCTGACGGAGATCCTGCTGGAGGGCCAGACCCTCGGCCCGTTCCCGGACGGGCTCCAGAAGATGGGCAACGGGTTCCTGCCCGAGACCGGTCCGGACACCAACTACCACAACATCACGCTGCTGTTGGGGCTCGCGCTGATCGTCTTCACCGTCCTCCAGGAGGTCCGGGACAGGAAGCGGCAGCAGGAGTTCTCGCTCGACGTCGTGCCGTTCAACCTGTTCCTGCTGAAGATCATCGCGATCTCAGCGGCGATCCTCGCGGTGACGATGCTGCTCGCCAGCTACAAGGGCGCGCCGATCATCCTGCTCATCCTCGGTGTCCTGGTGGTCGGTTACGGCTACCTGATGCGCAACTCGGTGTTCGGCCGCCACATCTACGCCATCGGCGGCAACCTCCCGGCGGCCAAGCTGTCCGGCGTCAAGGACAAGAAGGTCACCTTCCTTGTCTTCCTCAACATGGGCGTGCTCGCGGCCCTGGCGGGTCTGGTGGTCGCCGCCCGTCTGAACGCGGCGTCTCCGAAGGCGGGGCTCAGCTTCGAACTGGAGGCGATCGCCTCCTCGTTCATCGGTGGCGCGTCCATGAGCGGCGGCGTGGGTACCGTCCTCGGCGCGATCATCGGCGGTCTGGTCCTCGGCGTGCTGAACAACGGCATGAACCTTCTGAGTGTCGGCTCCGACTGGCAACAGGTCATCAAGGGCCTCGCCCTGCTGGCGGCGGTCGGGTTCGACGTGTGGAACAAGCGCAAGTCCGGTTCGTAACCATCTCCGGGCCTCACCCCCGAGGGGGTGGGGCCCTTCCCATAAGGGGCCGCAGATATGGAACTGAACAGACGCACGGTCATCGCGGGCGCCGCCGCGGCGGGCATCGCCGCGAGCACCCTCGGCTCGGCGGCCGAGGCGAGCACGGGTAGTACGTCGGGTGGGGGCAGGGCTCCGTCGCGCAAGCTCTTCGGCACGCTCGCCGACGGCACCAAGGTGTACGTCTGGTCGCTGGCCAACGGCGGGACGAAGCTGAAGGTCCTGTCGTACGGGGGTATCGTCCACTCCCTGGAGACGGCGGACCGCAAGGGCCACTACGCCAACATCTCCGCCGGGTTCGACAACCTGGAGGACTACGTCGCCAAGTCCCCCTACTTCGGCGCGCTGATCGGGCGGTACGGCAACCGCATCGGCAAGGGCCGGTTCACCCTGGACGGCAAGCAGTACCAGCTGTCCGTGAACGACGGCGACAACAGCCTGCACGGCGGCGCCAAGGGCTTCGACAAGCACGTCTGGAACGTCGAGCCGTTCGTCAAGGGCACTGACGTCGGGCTGCGCCTGTACTACACCAGCGCCGACGGGGAGATGGGGTACCCGGGGACGCTGAAGACGAAGGTGACGTACACGCTCACCAAGCACGGCGACTGGGTCATCGACTACGAGGCCACCACCGACAAGGCCACCGTCGTCAACCTCACGAGCCACGTGTACTGGAACCTCGCGGGCGAGGGCAGCGGCACGATCGAGAACCACGAGCTGACGATCGCCGCCGGCCGCTACACCCCGACCGACTCCGGCCTCATCCCCACGGGTGAGCTGGCCCGGGTCGCCGGCACCCCCTTCGACTTCCGCAAGCCCAAGCCCATCGGCCGCGACATCCGCGCCGGGCACGACCAGCTGATCCTCGCCAAGGGTTTCGACCACAACTGGGTGCTGGACAAGGGGATCACGGCGAAGCCGGTGCACGTCGCGACGCTGCGCGACCCGAAGACCGGCCGCACCCTGAAGATCGCCACCGACCAGCCGGGGCTCCAGTTCTACTCCGGCAACTTCCTCGACGGCACCCTGACCGGGACCGACGGGCACGTCTACCGCCAGGGCGACGCGCTCTGCCTGGAGACGCAGCACTTCCCGGACTCGCCGAACCAGCCGAAGTTCCCCTCGACGACGCTGCGGCCGGGGCAGACGTACCGGACGCGGACCGTGCACTCGTTCAGCGCGCGGTAGCAACTCCCGTACGCGGGCCGGTATTTGGGGAACCGGCCATGGCTATACGGCTGTTGCCCACAGAAGACTCACAACTTCTTACCGATTTCTCAGTGGGTGAACAGCGCCACTCCAGCCTCCGTATGTATGGGCGGCCCGGGCTTCTTCGTCCGGGCCGCCCAGCCGCGACGGGCCCGGTCGTCCCCAACGGGCCCGCCCACAACGGAGGTTCCATGGCCGACAACGTCACCTCGTTGTTCCGCAGCACGGCGGCGCACAGCCCGTCGATGGCCGCGTTGACGCGAGAAGGCGGGGAGGGCACCGGCCCGGTCGACTTCTGTATCCCGTGCAACCCGTACTTCCCGACGCCCGCGATGTTCGACGACATGGCGGCGCGGTTCCGCGACATCATCACGTACTACCCGAGCAGCGCCGACACGATCACGTCCGAGCTGTGCAACCTCCTCCAACTCCCGCCGCAGGCCGTGGCGATGGGCAACGGCTCCACCGAACTCATCACCTGGATCGACCACTTGCTGGTGCGCGAGTCGCTCGCGGTGCCGGTTCCGACGTTCGGCCGGTGGACCGACCAGCCGATGGAGACCGGCAAGCGGGTCGACATGTTCCCGCTCCAGGAGGCCAACGGGTTCGTCCTCGACCTCGCGCAGTACGCGGAGTTCATCCGGACCCGGGGGACGCGGGTCGCCGTGATCTGCAACCCCAACAACCCCGACGGCGGCTTCCAGCACCGGCAGGCGCTGGTGCAGTTCATGGACACGATGGCCGACCTCGACCTCATCGTCATCGACGAGTCGTTCCTGGAGTTCTCCGACGCCGAGCAGGAACCCAGCGTCGTCCAGGAGGCCATGCTGCGGCCGAACGTCGTCGTGCTGCGCAGCCTCGGCAAGAACTTCGGGCTGCACGGGATCCGGTTCGGGTACCTCGTCGCGAACCCGTCGCTGGCCGGCAAGGTCCGCTCGATGCTGCCGAAGTGGAACCTCAACTCCTTCGCCGAGCACGTGGTGTTCATGCTGAAGGACCACGGGCCCGAGTACGCCCAGAGTCTGATGCAGGTGCGCAAGGACCGGCTGGAGATGGCCAGTCAGCTCTCCGCGCTGCCGGGGCTCACGGTCTACCCCTCGCAGGGGAACTTCCTCTTCGTCCGTCTTCCGGTGGGGGCCGAGGGGACGGTGGTCCGCGACCGGCTGCTCACCGAGCACCGGGTCCTGGTCCGGGAGTGCGGCAACAAGATCGGCTCCTCCAGCCGCTTCCTGCGGCTCGTGGTGCGCCCCCAGGTCGACGTACGCCGTCTGGTGTCCGGCATGGAACAGGTGCTCTACGGGACGCGCCGGGGCAACCCCGTGCCCGAGCTGGCCCCGGCGGTGGGGTACAGCTCCGGTACGGCCGCGGTCGACCGGCTGGTCACGAACGGCGCCGGCACGCAGGGACTTGCCGCTCAGGCCCTCGCGGCCGGCGCCCCGGCTCCGATGGCGGCGGCCGTCGGAGCCGGACTGCCGGCGCAGATGCCGGTGGCTCCGCCGGTCGCGCCGAGTCCCTTGGCGCCGGTGGCTTCCATGGCCCCGGCGGCTTCCATGGCCCCGGCTGCTCCGGCGGCTCCGGCTGCTCCGGCGGCGATGCAGCCCGCGGCGATGGCTCCGGCCATGGGGCAGGTCATGGGGCAGGCACCGATGGGCGCGCCGATGATGGCCGCTCAGGTGCCTCAGCAGATACCGATGCCGTCGAACGGGGCGGGCATACCGATGCCGGCGCCTCAGGCGGCTCCGATGCCGCCGGACCCGGTGCCGCCGATGGCTCCCGCTCCGCCGATGGCTCCCGCCGCGTCGACGGTTCCGCCGGCCGGTGTGCCCGGTATGACTCCGCCCGGCGTTCCGGCGCGAGGCGGGCTCACGGCGGCCCAGGTCCGGGGGACGAACGGGCTGACCCCGGCGCCGGCCACGGGGTGGCCGAACGCGGGGAGCTGGCCGAACGCGGCGGGGATGGGGCAGGCGGGGTAGTACCTGAGAGCCAGGGCGGTATCCGTAGTACTTCGGTATCGGGAGGGATACCGGGGGACTACGGGTGCCGCCCTTATCTTCGTGTCTCAGTAGGCCACCGGCCAGCCCGAGCTCCAGTTCAGCAGGTTGATGCCGAGCTTGGGGGTGCCGTTGTCGTTGCCGTCGTAGTAGTGGTAGACGATCAGGTCGCCGTCGGAGTCGGCCATGATGGACTGGCCGCCGGGGCCGATGACACTGCCGTGGGTCTCCAGGACGGGGGTGCCGCCGTTGTTCGTCAGGGCGACGCCGTTCTTGTCGTAGTACGGGCCCGTGACGCTGGTGGCGCGGCCGACCTTGACCTTGTACGTCGAGCTCGTGCCCGCGCAGCAGGTGTCGTACGACGCGAAGAGGTAGTAGTACCCGTTGCGCTTCACGACGAACGGCGCCTCGACCGCCTTCGTCCCGGTGGGGCGGGACGCGATGGAGTACCGGGTCGTGTTGCCCGCGAGCTGCTTGCCGGTGCCGGGGTCGAGCTGGATCATCTTCAGCCCCGTCCACCAACTCCCGAACGACAGCCACCACTTGCCGTCGTCGTTCACGAAGAGGTTGGGGTCGATGGCGTTGTAGTCGCTGGAGGTGGCGGAGGTGTAGACGGTGCCCTGGTCGGTCCAGGACCCGGGCAGCCCGGTGGACGAAGTGGCCAGCCCGATCGCCGACTTGTTGGACCCGAAGGTCGAAACGGCGTAGTAGAGCAGGTACTTGCCGCCGCGGTACGAGATGTCCGGCGCCCAGGCTTCGGTGGCCCCGTACGAGGACCACCAGCTCGGCTTGCTGGTGAAGGCGTCGCCGCCGGCGCTGAACGCGGTCCGGTCGGTGGAGGTCCGGTACGAGATGCCGCCCCCGGTCGCGTAGAGCAGGTACCGCCCGCCGGAGGTCCGGATCATCGTCGGGTCGTGGACGACCGTACTCCCGGTGACCCGGCCGGGGTTGGGGTAGGCGGAGGCGGCGGTCGGCATCAGTGCGAGCAGAAACGCGGCGGGCAGGGCGAGCAGCGCGGCTCTGCGGGAGGTACGGATCACCTGGACGCTCCTTGGGGTGGGGGGAGTTCACCGTTCGGCTTCCCGAACGGCGGTCGCGTCATCGGACGGGACGGTAGAATCGAACCCCTTGCGCGTCAACGGCCCTGGCATCCACTCGAAACTCTTCGAAAGCGTCGGACCGCCCGGCCTCTCCCAACACTCCTGTCCGGCACATGACTTACCGCCGACTCGCAGACGGCGAAGGCGGAACCGGTCGCCGCGGCGGCCGTCCGCACGCTGGCGCTCGGCGTCGAGCGGTAGCCGGGCGGGG
>NZ_JARAYJ010000016.1:174313-179234 GCF_033794345.1 Streptomyces niveiscabiei | reverse complement strand
GAGGAGGCACAGCTCAGCGATACATGGCGCGTCGTCACAGATGGGCCCGACAGAACGGGGCCCGTTGTCGCGGTGGGGGGGGGGGGGGGGGCCCCCCCCCCCCCACCCCCCCCCGGCCCGCGCTCAGCCCGCGAATTGCAGCAACGGCCGTAGCCCGTCCGGCCGTTCGGCCACCGGCAGATGGTCCACGAAGTGCACCCGGCAGCCCAGCGCCGCCGCCCCGCCGTCCGCCCGCCGGTCGTCCCCGACCATCACCGCCGACCGCGGCTCGACCCCGAGGGCCCCGCAGGCGATCGCGAACAGCTTCGGCTCCGGCTTCTGCACGCCGTGCTCGAACGACAGGATGTACGCGTCGACCAGCCGGTCCAGACCGTGCGCCCGGAACACCGGCCGCAGATCCCACCCGATGTTGCTCACCACCGCGATCCTGACGTCCCGCGCCCTGAGCGCCCCCAGCACCTCCGCCGCGTCCGGGTACGGCGACCACGCGGCAGGCTGCATGTGCCGCTCGTACAGCGCGTCGTGGAGCGCCGGGTCCGGCAGCGGGACCAGCCGGGACAGGCCCGTGTACGCGGCCCGGTGCGCCTCGGCGCTCTCGTCCCTCACCCGCCACACCTCCGCCAGCTCCTCCGGCACCCGCACCTCGCCCTTGCCGCCGGGCAGCGCGCCCACCTCCTCCAGGGCGCGCGCGTACCCGGCCAACTCGGCCTCGGGCAAGGTGAGTCCGGCGTCCTCGACCACCGCACGGAGCCAGGAGTCGGTGGACTCGATACGGAAGAGGGTCCCGGAGAAGTCGAACAGCACTGCGCTCATGCGCTGGACTCTACCCGGGGCACTCTCCGGCGCAGGGGGCTTGACCTGGGGGGCAGTTGAGGGCGACCGGTGGTGGAGGGGGTGGGACGTGGGCGGTGCGGGGCGTTCAGCGGTGCGGGTCGCTGTTCAGTACGCGGCGGTGCGCCTCGATCGCCGCTACGACGATCAGCGCGCCCAGCAGCCAGCCGCCGAGGACGTCCGTCGGCCAGTGCACGCCCAGCCAGATCCGGGTCAGGCCGACGCCGGCGACGGACACCGCCGAGACCGTGACCGCCGTGCGCCAGACCGCGCGCGAGCAGCCGTGCACGTGCAGGAGCCAGAGCAGAAGCCCGAACGCGACCGTCGCGGTGAGGGCGTGGCCCGAGGGGAAGGCCGCGTAGTGGGCCGAGTCGAGGGGGTCGGGCCAGACCGGGCGCTCCCGGCCCACCGCGCTCTTCAGGCCCTGCTGGATCAGCGTCCCCACGGTCGAGGTGACCGCGAGCCACAGCGTCGTGCCCCACGCCTGCCAGCGGATCACGAGCCCCACGGCCACCGCTCCGAGCAGCAGACGCATCGTCAGGGGGTCCCAGACCCAGTCCGTGAGGATGCGGGACGCCTGGGAGAGGGCGGGGGAGTCGACGGCCCAGCGGTGTGTGGTGCGGGAGATCTCACCGTCGGCGTCCAGGATCGGGGGCCACTCCGTCCACACCAGGGTGAGCAGGAGGACGAAGGGGATGCCCAGGAGGAGGGCGGCGCGGGCGGCCGGGGGGTGGGTCGGAGGGTGGGGCGGGGTGGCGAGGGGTGGGGGGTGCATGGGTCGATCCTCGCCGATGGGAGGCGGGGGAGGCGAACGGGGGGTGGCGCGGGGGTGGCTTCGGGGGGCGGGGGTTCGGGGCGTGGGGTCTTGGGGAGTGGGGCTTCGGGTGTGGGGCTTGGGGGAGTGGGGCTTCGGGCGCGAGGTTTGGAGGCGTGGGACCTTGAGGCGGGGGCTCGGTCCTTCTGCTGGGCGGAGGCTGGGTCGGTGGCTGGTGCGGGGGTGTGGCAGGGCCCGGTGTGCGGGCTCGGGCGGGGGAGCCGGGCTTCGGCTCAGCGCTTGCTCGGGGCCGTCCTCAACTCAGCGCGTGCAACGCCGGTACCAGCGTGATCAGCACCGGGATCACCGGGACCAGGGTTGCGAGTGCCGTGAGGCGCAGGCGGTGGGTCGGGGGGAGGCGGTTCGGGGGTGTCAGGAGGCGGTCGACCCGTCGGGAGACGTGCGCGTCCGGGGTCGGGGTGGGGCCGAACACGCCTCTGTCCTCGTTGAGTTGGACGAGCGCCAGGGCCGTGGTGAGCCGGCCGAAGCGGCGCGACGCCATGTCGTCCGCGGCGAGTTCGACCAGCCGGTGCATCTCGTCGCGGAACGCCGCGAACACCGGCACCTGCGGGAACCCGCTCGCCAGCGCTCCCGAGGCGTGCAACAGCCAGTCGTGCCGCGCCTGAGCGTGCCCCTGCTCGTGAGCGCGTACGGCGTCCAGCTGACGCCCCTTCAGGCGGCGCAACGCGGCGGTGGTGACGACGAGTTGGGGTTTCGCGCCGGTCAGGAACCAGGCGTCGGGGCGGTCGCCCTCCAGCACCACGAGCCGCTCACCGCCCGGCCGCTCACCCGGCAACAGCGGTACCCGCAGCCGGAGTTCGGCACACCGGACCCGGTGCCGGCGCCGGGCGCGGGCGACCTCCCGGACCAGCATCGCCCCGCTCCACAGGCCCGCGCACGCCAGTGACACGGCCGTGGCCGCCGCCCAAGGGCCGGTCGTCGTCAGGGCGTACGCCTCCACGACCGCGCGCGGCGCCGGGGCGAACACATGACCCCGCACCGCCTGCCACGCCGCCGCCGCGCTCAACGTCATCGACAGCGCGCAGCACAGCAGCACCGCCGCGACCACACACTGCCAGGCCCACAGCGCGACCACCGGTTCCCGGTCCGGCCAACTGGCCCGGGCGAGCAGCCGGGGGGCCGCGACGGCGGTCACGAGACCGAGCAGGAGGAGGACCGCGGGGACCGTCATGGGCAGCAGCCTATGAGGGGGGTGTGCTCAAGGGAGGTGTCGGGGCGGCGAAGTGACGCAGGACACTGTTTGAGGCGGGGTGGGCGAGCGAGGCCACGTAACTGGCTTGGTGGCTTGGTGGTGTCACATGCTCAGCAGCATCGCCAGCATCCCCATCCCCATCGACAAGCGGCACGCCCGCGCCAGCTCCGGGCGGTCGCCCCATCCCGGACGGCTGCCTTCGTCGTCGCCGCCCCCACCGGTCGCCGTCCCCACGGGTACGAGTCTCGCGCCGGACGTCAGGACGTACGCCGCGAAGTACAGGAGCAGTACGCCCGTGAGCAGCGGCACGCCTGAACTCCCGTGCGCATGCACGTGCGACGGCGTCGCGGCCATTACGGCGGCCATGTAGACCATCGCCAGCGCGCCCACGAGGTGATGCGCATGGTGTCCGACCAGCCCACTCGGGCCACCGGAACCACCTCGCCCACTCCCGCGTACCGCCCACAGCGAGCGCGCCGCCGCCACCCCGAACACCGTCAGGTACACCGGCCACGCCCACCCCGGCGGCGTGAACACCCCCGCCGGTACCGCCATCGCGGCCATCCCGAACCCCATCACCGCCTCGCCGCCCGCGGCCCCGCGCTGCCCCTTGTCCGCGCTGCGCATCCGCAGCAGGCAGTACGCTCCCGTCGCCGCGCACAACGCCACCAGCAGCCAGCCGAGCGAAGCCGGTCCGTGCACGTGCACCTCCCCGTGCCGTGTCCTGTGCGTTCGTGAGTGAATCCGTGCCGGGTGTTCGCATGTCGGGTGCCCGGCGCCGACGTACCGGGCGTCCGCGTACCGGGCGTCCGCGTGTCGGGCGTCCGCGTGCCGGGCCTCCCGTTCCTGGCGTTCCGTCCAGAGCCGGTCCGCCCTGAGGCGTCACGTCCTGAGCGTTCCGTACGAAGTGAGCGATGCCCGGGGCGGGCGGCGCGCACGCGAGCGCAGAAGTGCACGAGGGGGCGTGAAGGGGGTTCCCGACGCGCCGCACCCGCGTGCCGGACCACTCGCCGGACCATCCGCCGGGTTTGACGGGGCGTCAGCCCGCCGCGCTCCGGTAGACCCCGAACACTCCGCCCTGCGGGTCGCGCAGGACGGCGATGCGGGGGCCTTCGGGGACCGTCATCGGTGCCATCAGGGTCGTACCGCCCGAACGTCCGGCTGTGGACGCCGTGTTGTCCACGTCGGTCACCGCGAAGTAGGGGAGCCAGTGCGGGGGGACCTCGGGCGGGAAGCGGTCGTCCATGGTGAGCATGCCGCCGAAGTCCTCGCCGCCTACGCCGAGTTGGGGGTAGCGGGCGGAGGGGCGGATCGTCCAGCCGAAGACGGTGGTGTAGAAGGACTCGGCGCGTGAGGTGTCGCGGGTGAGGAGTTCGACCCAGCCGAGGGCGCCGGGGGAGTTGAAGACTCCGGCGCCCGGGAAGGTTCTGCCCTGCCAGAGCTGGAAGACCGCGCCGCCCGGGTCCGCGGCCACGGCGAAACGGCCGATGTCGAACACGTCCATCGGGCCGACCAGCACCTTGCCGCCCGCCTCGACGAGCAGCCGCGTGCTGACGTCCGCGTCGGACACGGCGAACGACACGTTCCAGGCGACCGGCTGACCGGGCTGGTACAGCGGCGTCAGCGCGGCGACGGCGTCCTCGCCGAGGTACGCCATCGTGTAGCCGCCGGCCTCCTGCCGGGGGTCCGTCTCCGTCCGCCAGCCGAACAGCCCGCCGTAGAACCGTTTCGCCGCGTCCAGGTCGCTGGTCCCCAGCTCGGTCCAGCAGGGCCCGCCGGGCACGGGCGCGTCGAGCTTCATGGCGTACCTCCCTAAAGCACCCCGAGGCCGGCGCGGGAGTCTTCCGGGGCCGGCGCCTCGGAGGCGGCGGCCGTTGAGGCCCGGGTCACGGAGCGCGGGCCTTCCCGGAACCGGCCCCCCCAGAACGAGTCTCTTGAAGCCGAGGCTCTGGAGAGCGACACTCCCGAAGCCGAAGCCGAAGCCGAAGCCGAAGCCGAAGCCGAAGCCGAAGCCGAAGCCGAAGCCGAAGCCGAAGCCGAAGCCGAAGCCGAAGCCGAAGCCG